>NZ_LROR01000031.1:0-66925 GCF_001675205.1 Clostridium coskatii
ATAAATAGTCATAGTGTGTTATGAAATTCTCATTTCCATTAAACTTTGAATGAATATTCCTTGTAGTCTTTAAATCCACGATAACTTTTTTCTGAGGGTTATATATATCAAACATGGCTTTCCATGGAACTCCGAAAAGCTCTGCTGTCTGAATAACTTCCTTTTGGCCTTCTCTTGCTTGTTTAACTAATTCATCATCCTTTAGAGTATTAATCATTTTATCCGCAATTAAAAATGTTGATTTTAGTTGGCCTTTAGTTTTGCCCCTAGAAGAATACATTTCAGGGTGTTTGGTTTTAAACTCTTCTAAAGTTCCTTCACTCCATGCATGAACATAACTACCTAATAAAAGAGCGTCTTTGTTGTCGTCTTCCCATTCACCATTGAGCTTTGCTATTGTTTTGGCTTCACACTTCTTAAAGGACTTAAACAAGCTCACGGACATATATTCTTTGTCATTTTCTGGTGTAAAATAATTTTCTTTAGTTACTGGCATTTACTCACCTACTTCCAAAAGTTCTGGATTTTGAAAGATATTACCTATAACTTCGACATATTTGTGTGGTACATCATTATCAAAGAAACAATCTGTACCATATTCTTCAAATAGGTTATATACTAAATGGAAATTAGAATATAAATATAAATCATTTCTGTTTTGCTTATATAATTCAATAGGAATAAAAGCATATGCTCCTATATCATCAAGGAATATACAAACTGATAACATATTTTGTTCTTTTACTATGTCACCCTCAAAAACCTCTTTACCATTTTTATCTTTTAGCCCTGTATATTGCATTAATTCAAATTCAACGCCATCATGTTCCATATTCCAACCATAAGGCAATATTTTTCCTGTTTTAAAGCTCATTTTCTGAACTCCAAACATCTTATGTTTTTCTTTATGCCATGCTCTAAATTTAATTTCCCTCAACGTTCTCACCTACCTCGGAAACATCTTCTTCAACCTCTGCATTAGCTTCAACTATTTTATCCTCGTCAATATCTTTTTTATCAAAGTTTGAAACCTCGTGTTGTTGATTTTCGAACTCAAAATCGGAAGTTTCATTGTAAACTTTTTTACACTCAACGCTATCAAAATCAAGTTCTATAAGCTTACATAATCTTCGGAGTACGGTTTTCTTGTACATTTCCCCTGGTGTCTTTGTCCATGCTGGGCTGTTTGGAGCTTTAGAAAAGTTCTTCCTTGTATTCTCAATTTCTTGTTTGGCCATTGTTTCATAAAGCATACTTCCATCTTGGAAGAGGCACACTGCAAATGCCCCTATAATCTCACCATTGTTAAATGGTACTGGCGTAAAGTTTATGGTTTGTTGGCCATTAACAATAGCCTCTTGAAAATCGTCACCCTGCCTTACTATTTTGGCGTATATGTCCTTTATTGGACTGAAGCTGTATTTTTTAGCAAGTTTAATTTCACCCTTATAATCTGTTTGAAATTGCAAATTATCTTTATATGGTATTGCGTAACATTCCTTATTAAAGAAGTCTAACCCTAGAAACGCACCCTTTAGCATTGTCCTTGCTACAGTTATAGGTTGACATTGTTCAATCCCCTTAGTATCCTGTAAGACCGTCATACAGTTCTGTAAGAACCTCGCCTTATTAAAATCCTTTGGTAGTGCCTCCTGCTTAGTCTCTAGTAATTTATTTAACATTGTGTGGCTTTCACTTAAAACCACCATTTTTTTATCTGCCATATTATCCCTCCTAAATTATTTCCTCTTCTTTTATGTCCTTTCCAACTGTTTCTAAATAACGATCTTTTAATGTGTTTCTTATAAAATCTCTATCGCCCATAGAAAGAGTTAGCATACTTATTTCAAAAACCTCGCCATCCTTTAGACATTCAGCTGTGATGCAAGTTACATCTGAATGTCTTGTGATGTGTAATATCTTAAATTTCAAATGATCCATGCTATATCAATCCTCCTTACAAGTAAATTTCAATTCATCATCCTGTGGATCATAAGCAACCTTTTCAATATAATATTCAGGATTCTCAACATCATAAAGCTTGTACCCTGCAACATTCAGCATTTGAATTTGGCTATTAATTGTTGCCACTAATGCTGTAAATGGCCTGTTTATCTCATTTGCTGACTTACTCATTTTCTTCAGCTTCTTTGGGCATTTCGTAAGGTATTTCATACCCTGTAGGATCAATTTCCAGTTCTTCATTACCTAAAAGCTCTATAGATAAATTCAACTTTACAGGATAGTCCTTATAATTCTTTAACTTAGGAAGGTTATTCCTAACAAGTTTTCCTAGGTCTATACCGTTTATGCTTGCACCATAATCATTTACTTCTAACAAACAATTTTCTGACTTTATATTTAATTTTTTCATTTTCATTCCTCCATTTAATTTTTAAGTACTTTTTGAATCTTCTATTTTTCAACCTCTTGGTCTTCTTTAAACCTAGGTAACTTATCCTCTAATTCTTGCTTAACTACAGGTACGCCAACTAATTTAACAAAAACTCTAGTTCTTGGAGTACTGAACCATGTGAGTCTTTGATCATTTAGCTTTTTCTCAAGTTTTAAAAAAGCCATTCTTTTGCTACTAGCTCTTGAATATAATTTAAAATTTTCACAATTTTCCATATACACAAGGTACAGACAATCGCCAACTTGACTATCTATTTCTGAATTGATTAAATTATTAACAGTCACATCTAACGTTTTCGCCAAACATTCAATTTCATCAAGCCTTATGCGATATTGAACAGCCTCAATTCTACTCAATCTGCTTAATCTTATTTTTGCTTTTTTAGCTAGTTCTCCTTGAGTTAACCCCAACTCTTTTCTTTTATTAACAATATTTATTGCAATATCACAATAAAAATCGTATCCTATTTTTTCTAAAGTCTCGTCTTCATAAAATTTCATTTCCATTCCTCCATTTGACTTATTTCCAATCCTATATTAAGATTGAACTATCGAATTTTTTATTTTTGACCCTCTGCAAAGGGTTCTTTTTTTACTTCAAAACTAAGATTGCAGGCACTATTTGTGCTCTTACAAGCATTAGGGCAATTTTTATTTTTTGTACAATAAATACAACATAAAGCTTCTTTTAACCCCCTTGGGTATCTTCCAACCTTACAATAAATCAACTTACCACCACCCTCTTTATTACCTTATAAGCTCTTAGAGCTATACGAGATACTTCATTTAAGCTTGTCCTTTTACCAAACTTAATGCGGCTCTCCCTTATATCATCCGTTGTTATTTGTAAAATTTCTTTAAACTCCTGGTCGTTTACTTCAATGCCTCCATTCTCAAATAATTTTCTTAGCATGATCTG
The DNA here is from genome assembly GCF_001675205.1 of Clostridium coskatii. Lineage (NCBI taxonomy): Bacteria > Bacillati > Bacillota > Clostridia > Eubacteriales > Clostridiaceae > Clostridium > Clostridium coskatii. Next base: position 3,335 of record NZ_LROR01000031.1, read on the forward strand.
ACCTCCTTTAGTATTTTGGCTATATAGTTTTGTGGAACTCCTGTTCTTAAGCTTATGTTTCTATATGATTCTCCCTGTTCCTTAAGCTGTATCACTTCCTTTCTCATTATCTTTGTTACTCGACCAAATTTTTTCAATTCCTTTTCACCTTCTTTCTAAATGCCTTTAACCTCCTAAATGTGGCATTCATACTCATTCCATACATTTCACCAATAGCTCTGTATGTGAGACCTTGACCTCTTAATCTTTCCATTTCCATTAAATCTTTGGTTGTCAGCTTTACATACTTTTCCTTTCTGCCTGTAATTCTCTTTCCAGCATCTAAAATTTGAAATGCCTGCTCTACAGTAACCGGAAATTGGCTTGCTATTATTAAGGCATACCAATTCTCATTCAACTCTTTTTCCTCCTTTCAATTTCTTTCCTAACTATTGCAATCCTTGTGCTAACTTTCTGACCTTCTCTTTCTTCCTTAATTAAACTTGCAAGCAACATATACAATCTGAAAAGTTTGGTCTCATTCAAACCTTTCCTGAATTCTTTGCTTTCTACTGACTGCCTATACCATGGCTTGTCCTTATTCATGATTAATCACCTCCAAAAAATTCTCCAAACTATTATATCCTTGTAACCACTTAAGGCAATCGTTTAAATCTTTAAAACCTTCTGTCCATGCGTCTCCTGTCTGATTGTCTATGGCTGTAAATCCTACCTTGTCCAATACTAAAAACTGACCTATAGGCTTTCTAGTATCAATTACCTTACTTGCTTCTTTTTCTGAAATTATTTTAATCATTTTGTATCACCTGCCTTTATTAAATCATTCATGATTTTTTTAGTAACACTTTCTACTATAGGTTTGTAATATTCTTCTTCAGACATATCAACGTTTTCTATTATTTGAGAGCTGACTAATTTACCTGTTTTTCTATCAAGTATTTTCCTTGTAAGTTTATACAAATTCATCACATCCCCTAATTATTTAACTTCAATATCTTTTATGGATAACTGACCAGAAAGTATTTGCCTCCTAGCTTTTATTTTTTTCTTAGATTCATTCAACCCCTTATATTTCTTATTTAATTGGCTTTCTATAGCCTCAAGAGCATTAAGATTTTTAGTTTTATCTACATTCACATATTTAGAAACACCATCATCCTTGTAATTAAAACAGGTTCTTATCCCCTTATCATCCTTATACCTTCTCATTAAACTATTGGCAGTTCGCCTCAAAGCTTGATTCCTGAGCTTTTTAATATCAAAAATATAATGTGGCCTTATTAATTCCATTACAGCATCCGTTGTTATTTCTCCAAGTTCGTCCATCTGCTCAAGTATTACTTCCCTTGCTTTTTTTTCAAGACTAGAATAATTACTCATTTTTTTTCACCCCTTTGAAATAGTTTTGTATTCTCATCAAGTTCTTAAGTGCCATGTCAATATCTTCAAGCTCTATATTGACTTCCTGCTGAGTTTCCAATATACAGTTCCAAGCCATTAATGAATCCTCACTTGTACTTAACATTGTCACTTTATAAATAGTATCCTGATATTTTTTACAGTGTTTAAGGCATTTATCAAATTGTTCTTCAGTTAGATTATTAAAATCCTCAATCCCAAAAATATGCTTTTCCTTTGTTTTTCTGAATTTATCAAGTACAACTGCATTTTCAGGTAATGATTTTTCAAGCTCCTGCTGCTTTTTCTTTTCCTCCTTCTCATGTTCCTCTTTTTCAAGTTCTTCCTGATATTGTTTTTCAAACTGTTCATTTTTCTTTTTAGCCTCTACAGCTGACTTAGTAAGAACATAGGCGTTATTTATTGTCAGATCTCCAGCCTTGACTTGCTTTTTAATATCCTCTGGAGCCTGTTCCTCTATAACCTCAACTTTATGAATTGTGTCATGGCTTACTCCTGCTATTTTAGCTAATTCTTCTCTAGTATCTATAGGCTTAATACCTTTATCAGATTTCTGGCAAACCTTTTTATCTTTTGTCCGTTCCGCAGATTTCTGCAAAACGGTATTTTGCTTCAAAGTTGATAATTGATTTTCCTTTGCTTTAGCTTCTATTACAGGCTTGAACTTAAGAGCTATTTGAGCTAATTCATATTTGTTAAGATTTCTTCTATTTTTTTGGTTACTCCAAGCCCATTCCATAGCTTCAAGCTTGTCTTTAAAATCCATTTCTGTTAGGTCAAAAGGTATATTGTTTTTAGTGCAAATATCATACCTATGATGTCCATCTACTAAAATGTTGTTCCAAACCACTAAAGGAGTTAAGCAGCCATTTTTTATAATGTCTTTTTCAAGTTCTGATTTCTGTTCTTCTGTTAGTGGTGGCAATAAGTGTTTAAATTCAGTTTCAATTTTTATATCACTCAACTTTATATTTCTCACTTCCTTTTACTGTTTGTCCCCTTATGGTAAAATTTTGTTGAAAGGGGGTGTTTTTATGCCACAAGTTATTTCATCTAAATATTTGACTTTTGAAACCTTATCTCAACTTTTTAACAAAGAAAATCCTAATAACGATGATGGTGTTGCTCTGCTAACTGTATCTGGCTTAATTATTGGAAAGTTAAAAACTAAATTACAGTACAACGAAAGTTCTACAACATTAGTTCAAACAATAGATAGCATGAAAAGTCACATTACATCAATTAATACAAAAGATTTATTACAATCTTCTAATGATTCTATGATTACTGTTGAAGATGGTTTTTTAATTTTTCAAAATCAAATTGTTAAAGTTCCAGAAATCACTGTTTTTTGCGATAGTGTGACTGCATTTTTTCCAGTGAACGTTGCACATACTCTTGAAACTCTGGGGTATTCTCAACCTTACTGCCTATAGCAATTAAATTCCAACCGTTGCTATCACTATTAGTAACGGTTTCTTTTTTCTTAAGTTTTGTAAGTGAGTGAATCAAACTTTCTATTCTTACAGAAGTATCTGCAAGAACATTAAGTGTTCTTTCTGTGTAAGTAACATTTTCTTTTCTGCTTGTAACCTTCTTAATTAGTTCTTCTTGGACCTCTTCCAATTCTACGATCTGGTGCTCTAAAACTTTTACATAATCCATTTAATTTTCATCCTTCCTATTTTTTATTTGCCATTGCGGCACTATTGAAATGTAATATGTTTGATATGACGTGATAAGTTTTTTTTGGAATGACTAACTTTTGAATTGCTATTTTTTTAATTCTTTTAACTTACCTCTCTTTCCTCATTCAGTTTAAATACTCTTTCTACCCTCTCGCCCAACGCTGACGATATTTTCTGCATAGCTTCCAAGCTTGGATTAGTTCTTTTGCCTTTAGCTAAGTAGCATATATATGCTGGTGTTAATCCTGCTTCTTTAGCTATAAAACCATAGCTGAGACCTTTTTTTAATCTTATTACATCTATCCTATTCAACTTATTTCCTCCTTTTGTTTATCTGTGAGATAATAATATCATTATCTCACAGATAACGCTAATCTTATATTATCCCATAGATAATGATAAAAGTAAAATATTATTATCTTACAGCTAATTTCTCAATTTTTCTTTATTTTCTATTGATTTTTGTTAACTGTGAGATTATAATATTATCCATAAGATAATTGTTTATAAAGTGGGTGAACAGATTGAATGGAGAAAAAATAAAAAATATAAGATTATTTAAAAGATTAGGATTAAATGAAACAGCTAAAAAGGCTGGAATTAGTGGGAGTTACCTTAGTAATATTGAAAAAGGAATAAAAACTAATCCATCTACTGAAACATTACAAAAAATCGCTGATGCTTTAGGCGTTTCTGTAAATGAATTTTTCGATAGTGAAAATATAAGTAATGACAATATTAATAATACTAAACCTGAATTAAACAAAAGGGATTTAAGAGATATAGCTAAAGATGTTGATTCCATTATGGATAAATTGGATAAAAAAGAAGATGGACCAACTTATTATAATGACATAGAAATGAAAGAAGATGACAAAGAATTATTTCGGAGCGCCCTCGAATTAGCTTTAAAAACTATAAAGGTAAAAAACAAAGAAAAATATACTCCTAAAAAGTATAGAAAATAATAAAGGGGATGTTTGAGGATGCACTCTAGGATAAAAACAATAGTACGGGCTCTTGTAACAAAATATAAGACAAACAACGTGTACGAGTTAGCTAAATGCCTTGGTGTTGTTTTAGTAGTAACTAATTTAGGGTCTTCATGCGCTGGCTCATATATGCACTTACACCGTAGTAAAACTATATTTTTAAATTCTATCCTAAATGAATATGAAAGAATTGTTGTATTAGCTCATGAAATAGGACATGCTGTATTACATGAAAAAACTAATTGCTATTTTATGAAAAGTAGGACATTGTTTTTAACATCTAAAATAGAAAGAGAAGCTAATTTATTTGCCTCTGAATTCTTGATACAGGATGATATTTTAAATAAATACGAAGGATATACATTAGATGAAATAGCTCAAGCTGAAAATATTCTACCTGATTTATTAAAATTAAAGTTTGACATGATTTAAGAAAGGTGGCACGCATGTAGGTACTATATATTTTTTTAATTTCAAGTAGAACATAAGTTTGTATTAAAGGAGTTGATATTATGATATTGGCAGCCGCATATTGCAGGTTTTCGTCTGATAATCAAAGAGAAGAAAGTATAGATGCCCAAATAAGGGCTATAAAGGAATATGCCAAACATAATGACATTGAAATAACTAAAATTTATATAGATGAGGCAAAATCCGCTACAACTGACGATAGACCTCAATTCTTAAAAATGGTAGAAGATAGCAAGCTGAGAACCTTTAATGCTGTAATAGTACATAAATTAGATAGATTTTCTCGTAACAGATATGATTCTGCTGTCTATAAGAAAAGACTTAAAGATAATGGTGTAACGCTTATTTCTGTGCTTGAACATTTGGACGGAAGTCCTGAAAGTATCATACTTGAATCTTTGCTTGAAGGTATGGCTGAATATTATTCAAAAAATCTTGCAAGAGAAGTTATGAAAGGTATGAAAGAAACAGCGCTACAATGTAAACATACAGGTGGCAGTCCTCCCCTAGGTTATGATGTTAATCCAGATAAGACCTATGTAATAAACGAAACTGAGGCACAAATCGTAAAACTTATATTCAAAATGTATGTTAATGGATGTAGTTATACTAAAATAATTAACAAATTAAATATAGAAGGATATAGAACTAAAAAAGGTAAACCTTTTGGTAAAAATAGCATATATTCTATTTTAACAAACGAAAAATACAGTGGCACTTATGTATTTAATAGAAGCTCTAAAAAAATTAATGGGAAACGGAATAATAATAAATCAAAGTCAGATGATGAAATCATTAGAATTAAGGGCGGTATGCCTCGAATCATATCAGATGAAGTTTGGAATACTGTTAAAAATAAGATGATTGTTAATAAAAGGAAAAGTGCTTCGTATAGTGCAAAAGAAATTTACCTACTAAGTGGAATTATTTTTTGTGGTAATTGTGGTGGTGCTATGGTTGGTAATAGAAGATATGCAGGTAGAAATAAGACTTTATATTGTGCTTATGAATGTTCAACACGTAAAAGAAATCACACCTGTAATGCAAAATCTATAAACAAAGAATTTGTTGAGGATGCAGTAATAAATCAATTAATTCATGATCTTTTCACTCCCAAAGCAATGGATAACATTATTGATAAAATACTTAACTATGCTGGGACTCAATCAACTCAAATAAAAAGTGATATAAAACAATTTGAGAATGAATTAAATAGTATACAGCTTCAAATTGATAATATTGTTAATGCTATAGCTAATGGTATGTTTCATCCATCTATGAAAGAGAAAATGGATAATTTAGAATTTAGAAAATCAAAAATTTCCATGGAATTAGAAGAGGCTAAAAGGCAAGAAAAAACTAACTTACCGTCAAGAGAGTTAATTAAAGCTTATATACAAAAAGATGCTGATATAAAAGAAAAATCCCCTGGAGAACAAAAACATATAATACAAACATATGTAAAGAAAGTAATTGTATATGAAGATACTATTGAAACAAATACTATTGTGGATTTAAAATCGTGTCCCTCGCCTCCACCATACATAATGACCGTACTGGAATCCAGTACGGTTTTTTAATACAAGTTTATTGAATAAAGTAATTAGTGAAAGTATATAATTATTAATACCATATTGTAAATAGTATAGACTAGAAAATTTATAAAATAAATGATTTTAAATTGTGCAATGTATTATAATATAAATATAAAAAAGAAAAGCATTTGTTGATTTGAAAACTCAATAAATGCTTTATTTTTTATATTTGGAGGATCATAAGTTGATTTTTGTTTTGGAATTCTTAAGCGGAATTGTGGAAAGAATTCAGTCCCCAATAAACATATTGACTATACGTATACAATAACAAAAAAACGAATAGCAACGTTTCGTTGACAAATTTTCAGCACTTTTTGGTAGACTGCAACCTTTCATTTTCTATATAATTGAAGAATAGAGGGGGCGAGTTAATGAGCATATCTGAAAGATTACAGAAGTTAAGAAAATATGAAGGATATTCGCAGGAACAGTTAGCAGAAAAATTAGGAGTAACAAGACAAGCAATATCGAAATGGGAAAGTAACCAAGGTAAGCCAGATATCAATAATATTATTAAATTAAGTGAAATTTATAATGTTAGTACGGATTATTTATTAAAAGGTAAGGAGCAGATAAGTAAGCCAATAGAAATTAATTCTAAAGAAAATAAGGAGAATATTAAATCCGGAAAAACGTTTAATAAACTTTTATTTATTGCTGGTATTTCTGCTATTGCAATTCTGTTTCTTTTTACATTTACTTTTTTAGTAAAAACATTTTTAGGAGGTCATTAAAATGAAAACAAAATGTTTTTTAGTACTTGTTTTTGTATTTACAGTTTTATTATCTGCTTGTGGAAATTTATCAGTTGATGGCAATAAAACGACTGGTTTGTCATCAGAAAACTCTCCCAAACAAACTATACGAATTGCTTTTGAAGCACTAAAAAATGGGGATTCCAAGAAATTCAATCAACTTATTCAATATAAAGAGCGGCGGGAAGGTGTTCTCATATATAAGGATAATAAGCTTTTTGGCAATAATTTAGATGGCAAAGGGAAAGAGCTTATAAAGAGTACTTTTTCCAATTTTTCTTATGATATAGGGAAAGTGAATGAAAACAAAAATGTCGCAACAGCTCAAGTGAAAATTACTAACCGTGATTTATCAAATGTATATAAAAATATACCACATTATAAAGATGCAGATAATCCACTTATTGAAGCAATTAAAAATTCTGATAATAAAATGGTTACAACTAACTTGAAAATAACTCTTAACAAAACGGATGAGATGTGGAAAATTGAAATGGATGCGGCTTTGGCTGATGCTCTTTGTGGAGGTCTATTGGCTAAGTGGTAATAATAAAAATACCGTTTTTTATGGGAACATCTATTCAGTTACTCCTTCTCTACAAACATCAAATAAGAGGCTTAAACCTTCTCATCCAATTACTCATGTGATTTTGCTCTGCTATAATTATTCACTTGTTATAGTCATGTTTCATCATTTAATATTTCTACCTATTAACATATTAACTAGTTCTTTAACTTTGAGATTTTTTTGACTATGTTTATTAATAACTGCGCCTAATATAGCCGGAATACTAGGTGTAATCGGAATTAAAACAACATTATTAGCTAAATAAGAACTAGCTTGTTTACGTGTTATTAAAGCAGCAGTACCTTGGTTAGCTTGTACACAACTAAAAATAGTTTCTGGCCTACCCCTAAATATAATATTAGGAACAATACTATGTTCTTCAAAGAAAGTCTTACATAGATTAGCTACGCATGTATAAGATTCCATTAGCATAAGAGGAGTATTTTTTAATTGTTCTGTAGTAACATAATTTAATTGGGCTAAAGAGTTATCCTTATTAACAGCTAAAACGATTTCGTCTGTAGAAATAGGAATAAAGAAATTTTTACTATTAGCTAGATTTTGTTCATGCCAATAAGTTAATGCTATATCAAAACTATTACTTAGCAATCTGCGAAATAATTGCGGTTCTTCTAACTCTATAATATTGATTTTGAAAGAAGGATTCTTTAATTTAAATTGATTTATTGGAACATATAAGCCAAAGTAACCTATAAAAGGCAAAGATATTACTGTTATTCTATTTTTGTATCTAGGCTGCAACTTTTGTGCCATATATTTCAAACGACAAAATCCTTCTAATAACTGTCTAGCTTGAGGTAATAATTGCTTTCCTTCATCTGTTAATTCAATACGTCTATGCTGGCGATTAAAAAGTTGAATACCTAATTCATTTTCTAATGCTTGAATCTGTTTGCTAATAGAAGATTGAACAATATTTAGCTCCAAGGCAGCTTCTATGTAACTACCAGTATCTACTATAGTTACAAAATACCTCAATTGGTCTTCCGTCATAATATCTCACCTGCTTTATTTTTAAATTAATTATTTTAATTAGGCAATTTATTCTGAACTAAGTTTAATTATATAATATTTCAAAATTCATTACAATAATGCAACTACCGGTATCTATTATAGTTATCAATGAATCTTACTTAGTGGGAAAAGCAGATATTCCACATCTTTGATTTGGTGATAATCGCTTCCTCTTTAGAGTTTTGTTTCTCCCACTAAGTTAGATGAATTATCTAGGGGCGTAGCTACTGTTATCTCCAACTTTGGTAGAAGCTGGAGTATTACAGTAGATAGCCATCAGATAAAATATGCTAATTAGTCCCCTACCATAATATTTTTCTTATTCCATTTCTGAATTAGTTACATAATATTTGGAATTGATTGAAGCTGCTATTTTTTGATACTATTTTAACAAAGGTACCTTAATATTTTTTAACATGACTATTCAGTTAAGTGCTTATAGCTCTTTGTATGTAGCTAAAAATTCAAAAACGAAAGGAGAGAAAAGTTTATGGAGAACACAAAAGGTAAAATTAAATTAGGTATTTATGGTATTGGATTATTAATGATGGGTGTTATCGCAATTTCCAGCTCCTTAGCAACAATTGGGGCTAGGTTTCCTGAATTATCACAAACAATGATTCAGAATTTAATTTCAATATCATGTATCGTAATTATTCCTACAACCATAGTAGTAGGCAAGTTAATGCAAACATTTTCAAAGAAAAATATTGTTATGGCAGGTATTATTATTTTTATAATCGGAGGCGTGGCGCCGGCATTCATGACATCATTCACAGCTATTTTGGTTATGAGGGCAGTACTTGGTATTGGCGTAGGTGTATGTCAAGTTGTTAGTACTGCAATTGCTGTTGAAGAATTCAGTGGAACTGAGCAAGATAAAGTACAAGGTACATTACAATCAAGTCAAATGGTAGGTTTAGCTATTATGGTATTTACAGGTGGAAAATTGGCAGACATACAGTGGAACTATGTGTTTTATGTACACCTACTTGCTGTTTTAGCATTAATATTGGTGGCAATTATGATTCCTAATACAAAACCTAAAAAAGATACAGCATCAGGTGTAGTACAAAAAGCAAAATTTACAAGTGCTACCTGGGGATGGATTATATTCATGTTTGTCCTGTTTATTAATTTTCAAATATATAATGTTTCATTATCTTATCTTATAGCAGAAAAGAAACTTGGAACTGCTGCAGATGCGGGATTATCAGTAGCATTTTTCGCGGCTGGCGGTTTTGTAATGGGGTTATTATATGGAAAACTAGCAAAGATAGCTAGAAACTGTACCACATCAGTTGGTTGTTTGATGTTAGTAGTATCTTTTGTGATCATATCATCTGCTAGTAATTTGAATATGTGTTATGTGGGAAGCATATTCTTTGGAATGGCTATTGCATCAACTTTACCGGGTATTTTTATAAATACTGGAATGTCTGTAGATACATTTTCAGCTGGTATGGCAATTTCGGCCGTAACATGTGCACAAAATTTTGGTCAATTCATTTGTCCATTTATTGTTAACCCACTTTCTGCAGCAATTAGTAGAGGCAGTAATGTAATCACCTGTTTCATTATTGGAGCACTTCTGGCAGCTATTTTAACTATAATAATGCTGCTCTGGGGAATTAAGAAAAATAAAAAAATATCGCTTATTAAAAGTCCAAATTTGTAGAAGTAAATTAAAATGTTCAGTATTATTCTTGCAAAATTCCGTAAGGGATTAAAAAATAAAATATTTGAGGAGGATAAAAAATGAAAATTGAGGCAGCAGTTGTTTTTGAAAAAGGACAACCATTTCAAATTAAAGAACTAGAATTAGATGCTCCAAAATTTGATGAAGTATTGGTTAAAGTAACAGCTTGTGGTGTTTGCCATACTGATGAAGTTGCACGTCAACAAATTATACCAGTACCCCTTCCAGCAGTATTTGGACATGAAGGCTGCGGCATTATTGAAGAAGTAGGTCCAGGTATTACTAATTTTAAAAAAGGAGATCGTGTTGGTTTTTCTTATGGATATTGTGGTACATGTGAAGCGTGTCGTTCTGGTCATCCTTATGGCTGTGAAGTAAATCGTAAATTAAATTTCTTTGGAACACAATTTGATGGAACTAAACGTCTTCACTATAACGGTAAAGACGTATCCTCATTCTTTGGACAAGGCGCATTTGCAACATATGCAGTTGTTCATGCCAATAATTTAATTTCTGTACCAGATGATGTGGATTTAAACATGGTTGGTCCTATGGGATGTGGTATCCAAACAGGTGCAGGTGCGGTTTTAAATTATTTGAAGCCAGATCCAGCAAGTTCTATTGTTGTTACAGGAATTGGTTCAGTAGGCTTAAGTGCTATCATGGCAGCTAAAATTGCGGGATGTACAACTATTATTGCTGTTGGAGGCTCATCTAAAGCAAAATCATCTGATATTATCGATGCTAAATTAGAAATGGCTAAAGAGTTTGGTGCAACTCATACAATCAATAGTAGTAAAGTTGAAAGTGTAGTTGATGAAGTGAAAAAAATAACTCGCATTGGTGCAAATTATGCAATTGACTGTACAGGAAATGGCACATGTGTCCGACAATCCTTAAATTGTACTCGTTCTTTAGGTACATGTATTGTATTAGGTGCGACACAGGATCTTACAATTAACGTAGAAAATGAATTAATGGGAGCAGGAAAGAAATTGGTAGGAATTGTTGAAGGCTGTTCTATTCCTCAAATCTTTATTCCCGAATTATTAGAATACTATAAAAAAGGAATGTTCCCTTTTGATAAATTAATTACTTATTATAATTTTAAAGATATTAATAAAGCTTTTGAAGATGTGAATAAAGGTAAAGTTGTTAAAGCTATATTAAAAATGGAAAGCTAGGAGGGAAAAAAATGAATCAATATTATCCCAATTTAGGTAGTACAATTAAAATTGCTGGATTAACATTAAAAAATCGTATGATAGGTTCTCCAATTTCAATTCCAGAAATCGGTCCAGATGAAAACTTAACAAGAGATAACATTGCTTTTTATAGTTTAAGAGCAAGGGGTGGAGCAGCCGTTATCACAGTAAGTGAAGGAATTGTGCATAGTGCTACGGGTAAATCTCATACAAAACATATTCTATTAGACACTCGCATGAGTTTACCATCATTAACAGAATTAGCTCGTATAATTCATCGTCATAACTGCTTTGCTTCTATGGAATTATCACATGGCGGTAAATACGCTGGTAACCGCAGTCAATCAAATAAACAAGCTAAACGTTTTGGTCCTGTTGATGAAATTTGGCCAGATGGCACACATGTTTATAAAATGCCAGAAGAGTTAATTCTTGAAATCGCTGATAGTTTTGGTAAGGCAGCAGCCTTGGTTAAAGAAGCTGGTTTTGATATGGTATTAGTTCATGGTGGTCATGGATGGTTAATAAATCAATTCATGTCTCCTAACACTAATACAAGAACTGATAAATGGGGTGGAAGCTTTGAAAATAGAATGCGTTTTCCATTATTATGTGTTGAAAAGATTCGTGAAGCAGTTGGCCCTAATTTCCCAATTGAATTCCGTATGAGTGGAGCAGAATATACTGAAGGTGGTTATGATATTAACTATGGTGTTAAAATTGCTCAAGCATTAGATGGTAAAGTAGATTTAATTCATGTATCTGCAGGTGTTCATGAAAATAGAGGTGCATTTGTTATCACACATCCTTCTGTTTTTATTGAACATGGATGTAACGTTCATTTAGCAGCAGAAATTAAGAAACATGTTAAGACTCCAGTTGCTACACTAGGTGGCTTAAACGATCCTGATATGATGGAGGATATAATTGCTAGTGGTAAAGCAGACATTGTTGAAATGGGGCGTCAATTAATGGCTGATCCATTCTTCCCTGAAAAAGCTTTAACTGGAAGAAAAGATGATATTACTAAATGCTGTCGCTGCTTTAGCTGTTTTGGTGAATATATGACAACACGTACAACTGTCTGTGCATTAAATCCGGTGATTGGTAGAGAAAGAGAACATGAAGCTGCTTTTACTCCAACAATACCTAAAAAGGTATTGATTGCTGGTGGAGGTCCTGCTGGTATGTCAGCAGCTTTACAAGCATCAGCTCGTGGACATGAAGTTATTTTATTTGAAAAGAATAGTCGTTTAGGTGGCACGTTACTTTATGAAGAATATATTCCATTTAAACAAGATTTATTTAACTATTCTCAATTATTAGCAAAGAGATTAGTTGAAACAAATATAGAAGTACGTTTAAATACAGAATTAACTCCAGAATTAGCAAAAGAGCTGCATGCAGATATAATTATCTGTGCGGTAGGATCGGTACCTGTTGTGCCTCCAATCTTAGGAATTGATACTAGCCATAAAGTTGTAGGAATAGATGCTATTCATCAATCACAACCAGCTGTTGGAGATAAAGTTGTTATTTTAGGTGGAGGATTAATAGGTACAGAAACATCTATTTATCTTGATAGCCTAGGTAAAGATGTAACTGTTGTAGAAATGAGAAATGATTATGCTCCAGATACATCAGAAATGCATAAGATTGCCTTAGAAGTAACATTAAAGAAAGGACATGTTAAAATGCACTTAAATACAAGAGCTAAAGAAGTTACTGATGAAGGTTTATTATGTGTGGATGAAAATGGAAATGAAGTTTTATATCCTGCAGATACTATTTTGGTTGCTGCTGGTATGAAACCAAATTCAAGATCTGTTGAAGCTTTACGTTATGCCGCACCTAGATTCTTTCAAATTGGAGATTGTGTTAAAGTGGGTAAAGTATTAGAAGCAGTTCATGGTGGTTACTACGGTGCTTTAGATATTTAATATTAATAGAATGCTATTTGTAAATAAATATGCTAATTTAAAAAGAGACATTTTTAGTTTAAATGTCTCTTTTTAAATTAGCTATGCTTAAGAAGTAGGTTTATAAAAATAACTATTGAACATTACCTCTAGTATAATTTTCCACAACTTCTGAAAATGTATCTTTTATTATTGAATTCATGTGATCTAAAAACCTTAATATAGTGACCTTTTCCTCCATTACTTAGGTACATTATTAAATTATATTGATTATATATCTCTAGTTTCGGATATTAATCGCGCTCACTGTACTACTTTCATGTGAAGAAACATCCGCTATCAGAATAAATTGAGTCGCACATAACCCGAAAATACTAAATAATATTAATTTACTCAAGTATTTCCACGTACCCTTCTGTTCCATTTACACGAATTCTCTGTCCATCCTTTATAAACTTTGTAGCATTTTCCACGCTCACTACTGCTGGAAGTCCATATTCTCTTGCAACAACTGCTCCGTGAGTCATCATTCCACCAACTTCTGTAACTAATCCCTTGATAGATACAAATACTGGTGTCCAGCTAGGATCAGTAAAAGTAGTAACTAGTATATCACCTTCTTCAATATTTGCATCTTCGATTTTTAATATTATTCTTGCCCTGCCTTCAACAATACCTGCTGATACTGCCACCCCTGCTAAGGCACCCTCAGGAATCTTGCTTATATCATATTGACTGGAAATAACCTCTCCATCAGAAGTAATTACACGAGGTGGTGTAAGCTTTTGGTAAACCTCATAATCTTCTTGTCTTTTCTGTATGATGCTATAATCTAATTCATTAGTTTTAATCACTTTTCTCAATTCTTCATATTCAAGATAGAATATGTCACTTGCCTCCTTTATAAGCCCCTGTTGTATTAATCTTTCAGCTTCTTTCATAATAACCTGTTTCACAACCCATTCATACCAGACTAAGACATACTTGTTAAACTCACGATATCCTGCATAATTACGTAGGACACTGATTGCTTTTTTTGCCTTTTTAGCTTTTCCTCTACCTCCTGGCATCTTTTCAAGCTTTCTTAAAATTTCCTGCTCCTTCTCTTTAGCTTCCTTGAGTCCTTGATTGAATTTGATTTCATGAGAATTAGGAGGATAAACCTTAATATTGCCTAGAATCAATGGAACCAATATTGTTGGCTTTTCATTCCATCTAGTTTTGCTTATATCTATTTCAGCAGAACATCGCATCCCATATTTCTTCAGAAAGTTCTTTATTGCATCCTTTACTTCTATTCCTCCTGGAAGTTTAACAAGATCTTCAAAAAAGCTCTCATCCTTAGGACTTTCCAAATATTTAATTACCTCTGGATACTTTCTTACTACATCTGATACATCTAAAAGTTCAAGTCCCATATCTGAAGTAACATTATTGGATACGGATTGAGCTAACATATCTGCTGGATTCTTTTCCTTAAGCCATTTTCCCAAATTCTTGTTAATCCAGCTAGAGGCATAGGCTCCAGCAAAAACAACTCCATAAGTATCCATCATATTGTCCTTTATTTTAGTCATACTCTTCTCAATAAAATCAAATAACTCATTACCTGAAATTTTTTGTGACTGCTTCTCCAAATCCTTCATAATAGTCCTGCTGCGATCCATATAGAATTCTGCAATGGCAGGATCATTTTTCCTGTAGCATTCTATAGTTTTAACAAGCCACCTGAAAGCTAGTTTGATAGAAACCATTGGCTTTTTTGATTTATGAAGATTATTCATAATATCTTCTCGCTTTAAAATATTGTAATAAGCATTCTGCATAAGAACATCTACTGCTGCAAGCCCTTTTACAAAAGATTTCCTCATAATAGGTGAGCTTAATTCATTTGATGAGTCCACATATATTCTTCCACCTGCATAGTACATTGGTGTATCTACCATCATCTTAAACAAAACTGCAAAGAAGGTCATGCTTAAAGGTGACATTGCTTCAGTCATCATCTGCCTATGACCAAAGGAAAAAAACACATGAGTTTTATCATCTTTAACTTCTGGGACAGGATATAAAGTAGTAATAGGACGACTTTGAACAATATATATATTACCTTCATGGATACACCATTCTATATCCTGTGGTCGTCCAAAATATTTTTCTACTTTCCTGCCTATTTGTTCAAGCTGCAGAATCTGCTGGTCCGTTAAGGTTTGAATATTCTGTCTTTGATTCTCAATATCTCTTTGCTCAGTTCCACCTTGTTTAAGTCCATAAATAGCAATCTTCTTTGTAGATATCTTTTTATCTATAATCTTGCTTTCTTTAACTTTATAGATATCCGCATTCACAAGTCCTGACACTAGCGCTTCCCCTAGTCCATAACTTGCATCTATTGAAACAACCTTCCTATTTGCTGATATTGGATCTGCCGTAAACATAATTCCTGAAGCCTCTGGAAAAACCATCATTTGGATAACTACAGAAAGATATACTTTACGATGATCAAAGTTATTCTGCATACGATATATTACCGCTCTATCTGTAAATAGTGATGCCCAACACTTGCTAACATGATGAATAATAGAATCTTTTCCTATTATATTTAAATAGGTATCCTGCTGTCCTGCAAAGGAGGCCAAAGGTAAATCCTCAGCAGTAGCACTTGAACGAACCGCATAAGCATTCTTTTCACCAAACTTTTTAATAAATGTTGTTATACCTTCTTCTATATCTTTGGGAATAGTGATGTCTTCAATTAATTTGCGAATTTGGCCACTGATTTCACATATTTTTTCTCTATCTTCAACCTTAAGATGGGATAACTCTTCTAGAAGACTGTTGAAATTTTTATTATTCTCAACTACTTTTTTATAGGCAAAAGTAGTAATACAAAAACCTTCAGGAACTTGTATACCGTCAATTCTTGAAAGTTCTCCAAGGTTTGCACCTTTTCCTCCTACTACTGAAAGCTGTGATTTATCAATGTCTTTAAAGCCTAATAAATATGAATTCATTTTTATTCCCCTCTCATCACAATTCATTTAAAAAATCTTTCAACAGTTAACTTTGTATACATCCTACAAATATTCTTCTTTATAAAAATTATTTTTAAGCATATCCAAGCATTTGTTAAACTCATCCAGCATAATTTCAAAATTAATTTCTGTTTTATCTGACATCTGTTTTGTATACCCATCCGCCATCCACAGAAGCATTTTCATAAGTAACTTTAGATCCACCCCCTCTTTAAACCTAGAAGTATCCACGCCATCAAAAGCTATTCTATTTCTAAATTCATCTCCACTATTAAAGATATCTCTTAAGTCATCTTTTACCTCTTCATCATTTTCAAAGTATGCACTAGTTAAAAAGGAAGGTATTGCAGCATGCCTTTTCATTACGGAGATTTCTATATTAGATGACATTTTAATTCTGTCAAAGAAGTCAGTAATACTGTTATCAAACTTTTCATTAACTACAGTCATCATAATATTGCCGCATAGATTAACTAGATAAAGATATAATGCTTTCTTTGTACCAAAGTAATGAAATACCATAGCCTTTGATATTCCTGCTGCAGTAGCAATATCGCTTATGGAAGTCTTTTTATAGCCATTGGTTCCAAAGGTTCTAAGAGCAGCATCTATAATTACATTTTGTTTTTCCTTAGGTAAACTAAAAAATTTTTCCATACTTTCACCTTCTTACTATATAAACCGATTCGGTTTATATTATTATACCTTCATAAACCGATTCGGTCAATATAGTTTGATCTAAATTTGTATATTTGTTTTTTCCTCTGTAAGTGTCAAAGATTTGATACTTGCAATTCTGGTTCATATAAAAAGCATCTTATGAAATTTCATAAAAAATGAATTTAAGCAATGTGGGAGATTTTATAATATTGCTTAAAAAGATAACTTATATTTTTATGCATTCAGCAGAATATGAAATTTAAAAATATATAAAAAAGGTATCCAACGTATTGGACACCTTAATTTATGTTAGCTATTGATTTTACTTGCTTTAGTATATTAAAAAAATTCATGATACTTACAATATTTTATTTACAATTTAATATCATTTATTTTTATATATTTTACTTTTGGCACACGTACACGCCTTTCACACTTGCAGACAACCAAAAATTCTATCTCTGCTTTTGTTTCTGCTAAAGTTTCTAAGGATTTTTTTATTTTTGTTTCTTTTGCACGATTGTATATATCAACCTCTAATATTAATATTGTGCCCTCATTTGCAATAAATATACATATTATATAATTATTAACACTTTACTAGTTATTTAATATTGCTATTTTCTTTTTAGTAATAATGTATCCTAACAATTGAACGATAACATAATATGCCAATATTTTAAATGTATCTATCTTAAATTCTCCATTGGTATTTAAAACATAAATATATACAATACTTGTTAATACCGTTAAAAGTGCAGGTAAAAAAAATATTATTCTAATTTTATATGTTAACAAGGTATCTATTTCCTTATCAATTAATCCAATATAATATAATTTAGTCCTTTTAAGTTGCCAGCCGCAAAAATCTATCTTTGCTTTAAAATATAAAATATTAGAAGAAACAATAAAACTCAATAGTACAATAAACATATATATAAAATTGAAAGCGGACCCACGAAAAATGCTGTAAATATTAAAAAATGTTTTTACATTGGGCAAACTATACACTCTATTGCTGGTAATAAATATAGTGTTTAGGAAAATAATAAAAAGAATTATATATTTATTTTTTTTGAAGGAATCTTCTAGCTCATTTACTAATAAAATTCTCTTATAATAAAAGCTTTTACTTCTTTTTATAAAAACAACAAAAATTTTTATAAAAACTAAAAATAATATATAAATTACTAATGTACATATTAAAGAGTAGTCAACATAGTATCTAGATTGAAAGTTTACAAACATTCTTTCCTTAAAATTTATATAACACAGTACTAAAATAGAAATTATTGTTTTTGCGAGCTCTTCTTTCTTAGAATATTTTATATACAAATTTTTATAGTTCACTTCATTAATTACTGACAATTTATCGATAAATTTGAATGTCCATAAAATGAATATAACAGTAAGAAAAACATAGTATCCAATTGTAACTATAAAAACAATTAATTGAAATTTAAAAGTAAAAATAAGCATTCCCGATAATTTTAGTGCAAAAAGTACAATAATTTTTGAAAATGCTGCACCTAAAATCAATCCTATGGGCATATAGATAAAAAAAGTTAGCACATTTTCCATAAAAATTAGCATCTTAATTTCGCTGCATGTCATTCCTAAAGTCAAAAATGTTGTAAATTCCTTTTGCCTATATTTTATAAAGGAAATGTACGTAAAAATGCTCCACAACATTGTATTAAAAACTGCAATTGATGGGAGTATAAAAATATTTTTTAGTCCAATTGCTGTTACATATGAATTATAAAATATTAGCTCCGTAAAGAAGAATGAAACTGAAATTACAAGAGAGAATATATATGCAAAATATTGATCTAAATTTAATTTTATAGTTTGTTCAAGCATCTTTCTCCAATTCATATCACTCACCACTAATTACAGCAAGAGTGTCCAATATTCTATTAAAAAAAGTATGCTGATCTCCTTTTTTGTATATATCTGCAAATATCCTCCCCGATTTTATAAAGATAACCCTGCTGCAGTAGCTTGCAGCATATATATCATGTGTAGACATAAGAATTGTTGCTTTTTTTTGATCATTTATTTTTTTCAAATACTTCATAAACTTTTTTGAGGTATTTGGATCAATACTACTAGTTGGTTCGTCAGCTAAAATAATACAAGGATCATTTATTAGTGCTCTACATGCAGTTACCCTCTGTTGTTCACCTACAGATACATTATAGGGATATTTATTTCTAATATTGTATATATTAAAAAACGTAAAATATTCTTCTATTTTTTCATTAATCTTTTCTTTCCCCGCACCTTTAAATATCAATGGAAGTGCAGCATTTTCTGCAAGGGTAATATTATCAAGAAGATTAAAATTTTGAAATATAATTCCTAAGTTTTCTCGTCTAAAGATAGAACGTTCTGTTTTGTCTAGGGAAGTTATGTATTGATTCATTATCTTTACTGTTCCGCTGGTAGGCTTATCGATTCCCGACAAAATGTTAAGCAAAGTCGTCTTACCACTGCCTGATTGTCCCATAATAGCAGTAAATTCTCCACTTTCAATGCTTAGATTTATACCATTCAAAACATTAGTAGGATTAACTTCTAAATTCCATTCATAGACTTTAATAATATCCTCGGCACTCAAGATCTCCATTAGTATCACCCCGTTGTATTTAATTTTAATGGATAAGTAATTGAAAAAGTAGTCCCCTTATCAACTTCAGAATCTATATTTATATTGTGATTCAACTTTTTTGATATTAATTTACATATATATAGGCCTATACCCGTTGCATTACCTACTTTTCTCCCATTTTCTCCTGTAAAAAATGGTTCAAAGACTCTTTTTATATCATAACCCGGAATTCCAATACCTTCATCTCTAATTGTTAACTTTACTTCTTTATTATCTAAATATATATTAAAATATACATATTTCTTTTGTCTGCTATCTCCAGAATACTTAATAGCATTCGATATTATTTGTTCAAGCATAAACTTATTCCATTTTTTATCTGTAATAATTAATATTTTTTCATAATTAAATTCTATTTTAGGGAAAACATTATTATAAATAAACTGGTTTTTCTTACTATTGATAACTTCTTTTAATAATAAAACAAAATCTACCTCTTGAGGATCATAATCTTTAGAAAAACTATTTAATCTATCAATGTTTAGGATTTGATCTAAACCGCTTTTAACTTTATCATTTTCTTCTCTTATATCCAAGAATAATCTTAATATATCTGTTTGGTTTATTGTGGAATTTTCATTACTATATTTTATTCCTTTAGCAGCTTTTTGAACAACAAGATCAATTATTGAAGTGGGCGTCTTTATATTATGAATCCATTGGGATAAGAAGTATTTATTATCTGCATTTTGTGCATAAATTGTACTTATCTTATTTGTATAGTTTTCATGAATTTTAAATATAGTTTTAGCTATTTCTTTCTGTTCATTTGTTTTTGGATTTAAATCAAAGTATCTACTTTCTATACCTTCATTAAAGCTTCTATTGAACCTATAATATTTAATCCATTCATTAAATATTATAAATACATATATTATTATAGATATAAATAAAGGGTATATCACATCACTTTTGTTACTTATCAAATAACCATAAAAAAGAATTAAAATTGTATTAAGGAAATACCCAACAGTAAATGCTAATTTATCTTTTAAAAAGTTTACTAATACTTTTTTATTATCCATACTAATTCCCCTTATTTGCAGTTGTGTGGAATATATATCCTACACCTCGCTTGGTTGATATAGCTTCACTAACACCCAATTTTTTAAGTTTATTTCTTATTCTCGTTATATTTACTGTTAAAGTGTTATCATCTACAAAAAAGGAATCATCCCAAAGTTCTTCCAGAAGTTCTTCCCTACTGACTATTTTATTTTCATTTTTAATAAGCATATTTAATAGCTTGAACTCATTTTTGCTAAGTTCAAGTTCAATGTGATTATAAAGTATCTTAAAAGTGTCTTTATTAAGTTTAATGCCTCCATCACTTTCAAGTATATTTGATTCATTTGCATATTCACCATATACCCTTCTTATTCCAGCTTGTATCTTAGCTAGCAAAAAATCAAAGTTAAAAGGTTTTACAATATAATCATCGGCTCCTAACTCAATCCCTCGTATTTGTTCTTCATCACTGCTTCTTGAAGAAATAATAATTACAGGTATTTTTGATACTCTTCTAAAAGTTTTACATAATTGAAAACCATCATAATAAGGCAAATTTATATCTAAAAGAACTAAATCAGCATTTGATTTTTCTAACTCAGTATCTACATTTTTAAAATCTTGTATATTAACGACTTCATATTTATATCTTTGAAGATACTCTGTTATAAGGTCATTTAATTTAATATCATCTTCAACAACAAGTATCTTATACAAAGCAATTTCCTCCTTCTAAAATTATGCTATAGTAATTTTAATATAGCATAATTTTATTTGGGAGAAAAGCTAGGTTGAAATTTTGATATTTTTTAACTAAAATTTAAATTCTAAGAGATTCCAGTAATTTAGATACAGAGTAAAAGCTAAAAATATACAGTAAATTAATATATTGGGTATAATTGTGCCTAAATTAGATTTTTTATTATGCCAATATAAGCATATTGATATTATTAATCCAAAAGTAAGTATGGTAGTTATTATTGGGATCATTAACAGATATATAGCTGCCTTAGGCAATTCTGTTAAGAAAATCAAGGATGATAATAAAGTAATACATTCTTTAGCCATGCCAATTAAAAAAACTACATTCAAAATGCAAATAAAAGCTATAGCCCATCTATGATATTTAAAAATTAGAGGCTTTTTGTTGTTTCTATTTTTAAGATTGAATAGTATCATGGCAATAGCCATAGACAAAAATAATACTAAAAAAAACACGAAAATAATTTTATGCAATGTAGGATTCTCATACCAGTGAATTTTATTCATAACATCATTTGAACCAGCATTAAGCATATAAGATATCTTCCCTTGCTTATTTGCTGTAAAGGTAAGACTATTTCCCATAACATTTTTAAAAAGTAAAGGGGATGTTTCTTTGTAAGCATCTTGTTGTCCATTAGGGTATTGTATAATCAATGTATCCTTAGTACTTTTTACATTTATAGGCTGAGACATTAACATCAATAACTTTCCTATTTCTCCTCTTGGATACCTGCTAGGAATATAAGCACCTTCCAAATTTTTTAAGTTGCTTTTATTGAAGTTAGCTGTATTATTCATATTTGCCTGCGGCTTAGTTTGAGGATAGTATCTATTCATAAATTGTCCAGCTACGTCACCACAAATTTTGGCTCCATTGTCACCATTAGTTGATATAAAAAAGCCTACATTGCTGCCTGGTATTAAATATAACATACTATGAAAACCATAATCATCTCCACCTTGACCAAGTACTCTTGTACCATTCATATAATTTTCCGCAAATCCATAGCACATGCATGGTATATTTTTATCTAATGGAAAATGTTTTTTATGTATATCTTCTATGGAGGCTTTGCTCAATATAGAAGTATTATCATAAGTGCCGTTATTTAAATGCGCAATCATAAATTTACTCATATCATCTGCTGTAGTTTTTAAGCCTCCTGCTGGTAAAAAGGTATTTCCATACATAGGTACTTTTTTGTAAACTCCATTTTTATAATCATAACCTTGTGATAAATTAGCTAGTGTTTTCTTATCAAAGGCAAAGCTGCTGTCATTCATATGGAGAGGTTTTAATATGTTATCTTCCATATACTTATCAAAAGTAGTGCCTGATACACTTTCAACTGCATATCCAGCTACAGCCATACCATAATTACTATACTGTATTGCTTCACCTGGTTCTCGAATTATAGGACGAAGACGAGCTGTTAAGGTATCTTTAAGTGGTTTTTCCTGGCGATAGTTATCTAGTTCTGATTCTCCTATAATTCTTTCATCAAAACCACCTGTATGAGTTAAGAGATTATCAAGAGTAACAGGCTTAGAAAAGTTATCCTTTATCTGAAAGCCTTTTAAATAATTATTTACATTTCCATTTAAGTTTATTTTACCTTTTTCCTTAAGCTGCATAACAGCTGTAGCGGTAAAAAGCTTAGAAATGGAAGCAGCTCTAAAAACTGTTGTTTTAGGGTTAACTGGTGTTTTTTTATCTATGTCAGAATATCCATATCCTTTTTCAAAAAGTACATGATTATCTTTAACAACAGATAAAACAGCTCCTGGCACATTAAATCTTTTTAATTCTTGGTTAAAAATAGTATCAGCAAATTTTTGTACATTGTCTTTGTTTAAAGTTTCTGTAGAACTATTATTTAACAAAGGCGCTGGAAATTCTTTCTTATTTTCTTTTGCTGAAACAGTTGCGTTACTATTAACAATATAGCGAAAGCTACATATTGAAGCGCATAGCGTTGGGAAAATATATGCAACAAGCGAAAAACAAATTATAAATCTTTTAATATAAGTAATAAGTTTTTTCATGGTTAGTAACCTCCTTAAACTTCTTAAGTTGACATTTTCTCTTCACATTTCATCAGATAAATAGATTTTATATGAATTAAGAAAAGCAACAAATCGATTTATATAAAAAAGCCTTACAATTTTGTAAGGTTTTACTGTTTTCAAAGGTTAGTTTTGATATTATTCTTTAGAAAAAATATATAAAAGCTTAAAATTTTCGTAAGAAAAAAGTTAAAATTAGAAATGTATATTCAGGTAAGATTTAACTATAAAAAAGTTAAGGAGTTGAATCTTGTGAATATAAGTTTAAAGAGAGTAATTGGCATATTATTAATTGTAATCTTAGCTTCAGTAGGATTAAGTAATAACCTTAATATAGGTGAAGTAAAGGCTGAAGGAAAATTAAGTAAAGCACATGGAAATATAAATAATACTCAAGACATTAAGAATTTTATGAATAATTATTTCAGTGAAAAAATGAAAAAGTATTCCGTGCCGGGAGTATCAGTTGTTGTAGTTAAAGATAATAAAGAAATGTTTAAGAAGGGGTATGGATATAGTAATTTGAAATCTAAAACTCCAGTTGATCCAGATAAAACAAGATTTCCAGCAGGTTCTGTAAGCAAGTTGTTTACAGCAACGGCTATAATGCAGTTATATGAAGAAGGAAAAATTGATTTAGATAAAAATGTTAATGATTATATAAATCCATATAAAGTAATTAATAAATATGATAAGCCTGTTACATGCAGAAATCTACTAACTCATTCAAGTGGACTTGATGAAGAAAGTGAACTTAATGTGTCTACCACAGATGTGAATTCAATAAAACCACAGGAATATTATTTTGATACTCATTCTCTTAAAGTTGTTACAGAACCAAATACTGTTTGTAGATATTCAAATATTGGATATAACCTTCTAGGGTATATAGTAGAGAGAACTTCTGGAATAAGCTATGAGAAGTATGTAGAAGAAAAAATATTAAAACCTTTAAATATGAATAATAGCTCAGTTAGATTAAAAAGCGGTAGTACTGCTGCAGGTTATGTATATGATAATGATAAGTATGTTGAAACTCCATTTGCATACCAATATACTTCAGGTTCATCTGGAATAATTGCGACAGCTAAAGATATGGAAAATTTCATTATAGAAAATTTAAATAATGGTAAATTTAATGATAATAATATTTTAAATCAAAAGACACTAGCAATGATGCATGACAAACAATTTTCTAATTCAAAATCCTTACCGGGAATTGGATTTGGATTCATTAGAAGTTATAGAAATGGGCAGGAAATAATAAAACATGAGGGAGGTTTACCTGGATATACTACTACATTATTTTTAATTCCAAAAGAGAATTTAGGAATATATGTTGCAACTAATACATTAGGTGCACTTCCGTTTAATTTTGAAGAGGAATTTCTGAATTATTTTTATTCTGAAAATAGTAATAATTTTAGTGCGGCTAAGAAAAATGCAAACAAAGATTATAGTAAATATGAAGGAACTTATAGAAGTTATGATGGAACTTCAAAAAATAATATTATGAAATTAAATGTATTGTTTGATCCCACAATGGATATGAAAATTAAAGATAATAAAGATGGTACATTAACACTTGATGAATTTACACCAGCTAAAGAAGAAATTACAACTACACTTGTTGAAGTAAAAAATGGAGTATTTCTAAGACAAGATGGAAGAGGAAAATTTGCTTTTAGAACTGATAAGGAAGGAAAGGTAACCTATGCATTTAACGACATAAGTGAGAATTCCTTTGAGAAAGTCAATTTTTATAATGAGAGAGAATTTATTATGTCTGTTTTAAGTATTTCAATAATTATGTTTATTATAAATCCAATTTTATTTGTAATATTGTTCATTAGAAGAAAAAGCAAAAAATGCAAAGAGCCTAAAAAAATCAGATCTATAAAGGTTCTTAAGCTGCTGAACATAATTATAGAAGTTTTTAATATTGTTGGAGTATTAGGAGCAGTGAGTTTAGAAATGATGATGATTAATAATTATGATTTTAGCTTCAAATATTTACTTTACTTTTTCTTAACCTTATTAATTGTATCAACTGTAATTGTTCCTTTTAGTTTAGCTCTATTGGTTTATTTTTTAGTCAAGAAAAATGGATCGATAAAAGCAAAAGGGTATTATATATTTTTAAATATAACAAATTTAGCTTTTATATGGATTTTATATTACTTCAATTTTTTAGGTTATAAAATATAATAGCATACCGTAATAATTGAATTTTGTGCAATAAAATAGTTTATATATTCAACTTGTTTTTCCTTTTTAATAATGGATATATAGACTATTTCTTGTTATGGTTATATATAGTAAAATGTTATTATATTTAAAGATTTGGAGATGATAATATTTTTAATATATTAATTATAGATGATGAAGCCGAAATAGTTGAACTTATGGAAGTATACTTGATTAATGAAGGATATAAGGTTTTCAAAGCTTATAATGGTATTGATGGAATTAAAATAATAAATGAAGAGAATATTCATCTCGTCATTTTAGACATAATGATGCCAGGTATAGATGGTTATCAAGTATGTATGAAAATCCGAAAAGATTATAATATACCAATAATAATGCTTAGTGCTAAAAGTCAGGACATGGACAAGATACAAGGATTGTCAATTGGAGCAGATGACTATATGACAAAGCCATTTAACCCCATGGAACTCATTGCTAGAGTTAAATCTCAAATAAGGAGATATATTTTTTTAAATGAAAAAAGCAATAAAACTAGTGATAGTGATATTGTTGAATTTAAAGATATAACTATAAATAGAAAAAATCATAAAGTATGTAAGTTAGGTACAGAGTTAAAGTTGACTCCAATAGAATATGAGATTTTGCTATTATTAGCGAATAATTTAGGTAAAGTATTTAGTGCTGAGGAAATATTTTAGGAAATTTGGAAAGAAAAATACCTTGAGGGAAATAATACTGTTATGGTTCATATGTGGAGGCTCAGAGAAAAGGTAGAACAGAATCCAAAGGAGCCAAAAATAATAGAAACAGTATGGGGAGTTGGATATAAAATTGAGGAGTAGAAGTATAAAATACAATATAATTATTAACCTCTTTTTTAGTGGGGTACAAGCATTTGCAATTACCATGTTAATATTTATTTCAGGTTTTGGAATACTACATATTTTATCTTATAACCTTTATGTAAGTTTTGCAATTGCTTATAACAATAGCAGGATAGTTGGGACAATTTGCACCTTAGTGATTTTTTTCATATTTATATGTTTGGCATGTTTTATATTTATAAAAAAAATGAATAAAATTACAGATTATATAGAAGAAATTTCGAGAACCTTGAATTTATTGGCTGAAGGTAATATGGAAGTAACTATTCCTATTAGAAGAAAAGATGAACTTGGAACTTTAGCAAGTGATGTAAATAAAATGGCTTACGATTTAAATGAATTAATGCAAAAGGAGAGGCAATGGGAAAATCAGAAGAACAATTTGATTACTAATTTATCACATGATTTAAGAACTCCATTGACTTCAATTCTGGGATTCCTAGAGCTAATAGGAAAAGGTACTAATAATAATGAAAAGTTAAAACATTACTGCAATATTTCATTAGAAAAAGCTAAAAAATTGAAAAGTTCCATAGATCAGCTTTTTGAATTCGCTAAAATAAATAATATGGATTTGAAGTTAAATAAAACTGAAATAGGCATAGAAGAACTAATTGAACAGGTAACTATGGGATTTATACCGTCTTTTGAAGATAACAATATGGAATATAGAATAATTTCAAAAAGTAAAGGCTTAAAGGTAAATGCAGATCCTATTTTACTAGCTAGAGCATTTGAAAATATAATAAGTAATAGTGTTAAGTATGCTAGTGAAGGAAAATATTTAGATATAATCATAGATAAAGAAAATGATAATGCGATAATTCAGTTTGTGAATTATGGAGAAGAAATAAAACAAGAGGATTTAGCAAATTTATTTAATAAATTTTATAGAGTAGAAAAGTCCTGTGACAAAAGAGAAGGAACAGGGTTAGGTTTAGCAATTGTAAAGACAGTTATGGAATTGCATTCTGGAGAGATAAATATTTCAAGTTCTAAAGAAAAAACACAATTTCAATTTAAATTACCTATTTGTTAAAGAACAACCATAGAATCCTTTTTCTTCTACTATTCTTGAGATATAATTATCCCATTGCTTAGGATATTGCATTGGATTAGCTTTCATATCTAAATTTGGTTTTAGCATATTGTACGGTAAAATTGAAATTAATGATGCTGTAACTCCAATTACATATCATTGATATACAGATGTTTTGAAAGGCTCATATATGGGTTGGGTTGGTGGGCAAAATCAAAACATGTAATTCCATAAGCTTTGTTGGGACTTGAGAATTTCTATATTGCTGGACAATTGACTCAAGCTAGTGGAAGAGTTTCAGGAGCAATGATGAGTGGTAGATCATGTATAAACATAAAAATATAATACCTGATTCAAATTGCATAACAATTGACAAGTTTTATAGACAGTTTTTAAATTCTGCTAAATCTATAGAAGATATGACTACTGTACTTAATACAAAAACGATAATATATTCACCTGTTCCACCAAAATATAATAAGCTTCATAATATATTTGCGATAAAAATGGAAATGCACTTATTTTAGAAACTGCGGATGAGAAAAATGATATCATTAATAACTTTTGTATATTTATTAGAAAATGTTTAAACATAATTTTGAAAAGAACCCTATTATGCAGTGATATACAGCTCATGCAGTACTTGCAATTGATGAGATGAAGAGTAATTTTAAACAAATATTTAATACAGGAAAAGAATTAGGAATGGTTATAGATTTGTGTAAAAAACAAACCCACACCCATTCCCATCAAAAAGCAAAACTGCTAAATAACACAAAACGCCTCCAATTATAATCACTTCATAGTTTTACTGTAAATAGGGTTTTAAGGCATCTCTCCATACTCTATAACCATCTCCGTTTACATGTAATCCACTTACAGTATATTTATAAGATAATTTATTTTGATTAGGTAATGTAAAGAGATGATATAAATCTATGTATTGAACATTTAAGCTTTTACAAAGCTTATTTAAAGATATATTTAAATCTGTTATCTGTTTTTCACTTGTATTAGTTTTAAATAAATCCTTATTTATTGGAAGAACACTTTCTGCATATATTCCAGTATTAGGTAAGTCTTTCTTAATCCTTCCTAATATTTTAGAATAGTTTTTAGTAATTTCATTAGTAGATAGCCCTTTACCGATATCATTTATTCCTATCATAATAAAAATTTTTCGAGGATTTAACTTTATAACCTCACTTAAACGATTTAAAACTCCAGAGGTATTATCTCCACTGATTCCACGATTTAATATGCAAGGATTATTTAGTAATTCATTCCACTGCCCGATATCTGTAAGACTATCCCCTAAAAATACTATTTGGCCTTGTTTATTATCTGAATTCATATACATCGTAACTTTTTGTATGTAATAGTCAGAATAAGTTTTTTGATCTAAGCTTATATCTCCAACTTTTTTAGGCAGCATTTTATTTTCTGGTACAGTAGTATTATTTAATATACCTACAGCTTTAGATGAATGTAAAAAAAATTTAAAATACGAACATAAACACAATATAATAAAAAATATTATTGTGATAATTATTAATAGTTTTCTATTTTTCATATATGTCCCCCGTCAAATATTTAGGCATGATATATAAAGTGTCCCTCAACAAGTGCGAGGGACACCTTATATTAACACCACGTATGTTTCTAATTTTCACTTTGCTCAAATGTGCTTGAACCTACAACAAGATTAACTAATTCATTCAATTCATTTTCACTTAAACCATTTTTGTTTGAAGAACTAGAATCAAACTTGTAGCAAACACCATTTTCACTCCAAATATAAACTGTTTCTTTATTACCTTCACTATTTTTTAATTCATATTCATATTTAAAGACTTGTTTCCCTGCAATATTTAATAACTGTGTCTTATTTTTTGTTAAGTTTCCACCTAGTCCTGCAATAGTAACATATCCTGTATTTCTTGCTTCCTGATACTGTTTATAATCTTTTGTTTGAAGCAGATTTCCCACTACAGCATTATTCTTGCAGTATTCTATACCAAAATATTTATTCTCTTTGGACACAAAAGCACTTGAAATCTTTATATCTTTATTTGCACTATTCGGGAACTTAAATTTAAAACCAAGTACATTTTCAGCTGCTTTTAAATCATCTTTATCATAAATCTCATAATCTGAACTTTTACCTGGAGTATTATAATCTAACTTTTTTACTTCCTCTGGATATTTTATGGATGATGCTATTTTTTCTATTTCATCTTGAGAAAGATTTACAGACTCTATTCCCTGGTATATACCACTATATTCTAAGCTATACCAGTTGCCTTCATCCTGCCATATAAAATACTTACTAACACTTTGAGTATCTTTGCCTTGGCTATTTTGGGCTGGTGTAAAAAATTTTGCAGTAACACTTGTTCCATTTATCTCCCCAAGCTTCATAGGTTGTTCTGACGTTTCGACTTTACCACCATCTTTTTCAAATTGAGGATCTAAATCTACCACTTTCTTTAGTACCTCTGTATAGTTTGTATGAAAAACTTTAAATGAAATACGATCTATTGGTATATTAGGCATATTATATTTATCATTAAAACTTATGGATAAAAAATTATCGTTATCTGAAATTTTTTCCACTTGAAAATAATTAATAGCTTTATAACCTGCAGGCATATAATCTGGTACCTTGAATTTGAAACCAGCTACTGTTTGTGCTTTTGCTAAGTTATCATATTCTTTTACTTGTGAATCAACAAGAAACTGAATTTTTTGAGCAGAACTCATAGTGCTATTAGAAGTTACAGCAGGGATAGCATTGTTTCCCACAGCTTTAACACTAATACCATTTGCAAGTGTTAATCCTCCAACTAGTACACAACACAAAACAGCCGATGCAGACATTTTATAAGATCCTTTTTTGAATTTTGTTATCATTTTTATTCTCCCTTCGATTTGACTCTCAGTTTCAAAAAAAATTGCTGCTTGAGGATACCTAGCTAAATTTAGAGACTTTCTTGAAAAATTAATTAGTGTCATACCATAATCTACAGTCTCTTTTTCTCCAAGTATTTCAAGTACACAAGCATCACAAGCGCATTCTCTTTGCAACTTCATTTTATTCATAGCAAACCATACCAAGGGATTAAACCAATGTATTAAAACAGCAACTATACTAAGCGAATTATAAAATAGATCTTTTCTTTTATAATGAACTAGCTCATGTAAGATAATATATGAAAATTGTTTGAGGTTGTCCATATTAATTAGGCCTTGTGGTATATAAATTTTAGGTTTCAAAACACCTAATATACAAGGACTTTTAAAATTGTCATATACATAAATAGGAATATCTATATTTATATCAGCTTTTTTCTTACATTCCTTAATTAGTGTTAATACTTCCGTATCATCAAGGGTTTTCAAGACCTTAAATTTCTTCTTGGACTTTACTAAAACTAATAAAAATATGGAAGCTATAATAAGCAATCCTAATAGCCATACACAAGAAGCTGCCTTATATATATTCACAACTAACTTATTTTTATCTATACTTTGCCATTTATCTTTTATATACATAACTTGCTTATTTTCAATGTTGTTGTTATAATGAGGTTGACGTTTAGTACTATTCAAATTTGATTGGTTTAACCCTGAAAGATTCAAGGGTAAGCTATGTCTTTTTTGGATAGTATTTTTATTTTGTGAAGTACTTTGTTCATTTCTCGTAAAAATACTAAACAAATTTATTTGATTTTGTGAAATTACAGGTATAATAAGTCTTATAAGCACTATAACCCATAGTGCATGCTTAAACTTTACACCAATATGGTTATTGAATAACTTCAAAATTAAAGTAATTATCAGTATTGCAATACTTGCTGTTAAGGAAGTTTGCAAAACCCATAAAAAAATCCTTTGTAAGATTTCCATCTCTAACATTCCTCTTTCATAATAATCCAGAAACTCTTAAAATTACTTCTTTTCTTCTTTCTTACTTTTAAGAAGCTTTTCAAGATGTTCAATTTCTTTTTCTGATAAAGACTCTTCTTCTAAAAACTTCGTAAAAAGGATACTTACAGCTCCATCATATACTTTATGAAGAAAAGATTTGTTTTCAACTTTAATACACTCATCTTCTGAGATCAACGGATAGTAATTATAAATTCTACCTGACTTCTGAAACCCTATTATTTCCTTTTTTACAAGTCTTGCCAAAAAAGTTTTAATTGTTTGGGCTGACCATCCCATTTTATCAGATAAAGAATTTATTATTTTTTGAGATGTCAATGGGTTTTCCTTCCATATAACCTTCATTATTTCCCACTCAGCTGCTGATATTTTAGGAATATCTCTCATAATATACACCTTTTCCTTTTATAATCTACAATTGTAAACCAACAAGTATAGTCTACAACTGTAGACTATACTTGTCAAGATATATTATTAATTTTTTACCTTCCAATAAATATTTGCAATAAAATAAATATTCGCTACAAATTTCTAATTATTTTTTATCTAATTTTTTTCTGTTGTATGTATGATTGCTAATATATCAAAGATGTTATTAATTATTATGGTTTTCGTAAGATAAGTTCTTAATTTTAATATACAGGACAACATATTAATTATAACTATAACAATATACTTTTTAGCTATTATGCTTTACATAATAGCTGAACTATCGTATAATAATAAAAACGCTAATATGTAATACATAATAGTCGAAGCAAGGAGTGATAATTTGAAGCAGACTCAACTTTTAAAAGGCATACTGGAAGGATGTGTCCTTTTAGTTGTTTTAGAAAACGAAGTGTATGGATATGAAATGATTCAAATGCTAAAAAAATATGGGTTTAAAGAAATAGTTGCGGGTACTGTATATCCCCTGCTTCAAAAATTAGAAAAGCAAGGATATCTTTCAAGTACAATAAAGCCTTCACCAGAAGGCCCTGATAGAAAATATTATTGCATAACTACTGAAGGAAAAACTCATTGTAAGGATTTTATTGAACAGTGGAAGGACTTAGAGTCCAAAGTTGATAATTTAATATGCTTGAAAGGAGAAAATTTATATGAATAGAAAAGACAATTCTGTGAAAGAAATTATTGAAAGAAATAATGAATTGCGCAAAAAGTTAACGGATGAAAATAGAGAATATTATGAACAGCTGCTGATATACATTCGCACCGCTGGATTATTTTATGACGATCATGAGGTAGAAAGCTTATTGATGCAGATTTTACAGGATATAATTTCCGCCCAAGAAAATAATCAATCTGCCGAAGAATTCTTTGGAAAGAATCAACAGTTAGCAGCAGACGAATTGATTCACAACCTTGGTAAATCCAGCAAAAAAGAGACATTTAAATTAACTGTTCTTGTCTTTGGCATCAGCTCTTTCTTTGAAGTACTGAGTGCATTAACTGCTCCAGACAAGGGAATAAATATTCTTATACTAATCATAAATGGTTTATTGAGCTTCTTAGTTGTAGAAATTGTATTTTTTATACTGCATAAAAGTATTTATACAAAAATCATAAAAGGAAAGGTTGCCGCTTTTTTATCTATATGGCTCCTTGTTTCTTTGATAATTGGTTTGTTTGTATTGATTGATTTGTTTACTCCTCACCTGATAACTATACATTTGTCAAGTTTGTTGGGAATTTTTATTATATCTATATTACTTATTGCTGCCGCTTTCTTTATATTTAACTGCGACAAGCAGGAACGTCGTATATGGTGGCCTTTTCTACCACCTATATTTATTCTTTGTTTCATTGGAATTACATTAAGAATACCATTAACAAAAAATTGGATGTCAAGCGGTAATGGCAAAATTGCAGCAGTTGTATTAGTTATATTTGGGTATATTCTTTTCTTAGTGCTAAGTTACTTTGGTTCTAAAGGTAAGAAAGAATAGTATTTTTTATATGAATGACAAATCTCTATCTAAAAATATTTAACTCATAAAAAGTTATTTATTATACTTCAAATTCACTAATAAAATCAATTAATACATAACCGTACTGGACAAACCCAGTACGATTTTTTCATAATATCAACCTACCGAATGTCGATATATAAATAATAATGCGATTTTCCATCTTTCGTATATTCACTTGGAACGGTACTCTCATAATCTTTAGTAAAAACTCTCTTTATATCTCCCGATTTTTGTTCAATTACTCATTATTGTATGAGCTACACATGCCTTAGGAAGTTTTTCTTTGCAATAATCCCACCATTGCTTTTCTGTCATATTTCCTATTTTAATTTGATGCGGAAAATAATTATAGATTACCCCAGGAACAGAAGTTCCAAGAAGCATTCTAACATTGCCGCACCCCATTTCACTAGAAAACAATTCATCACATTTAGAGCGAAATTCTGAAATAACATTAACACCTATTAATTCTTTTATCCTATCCTTAATTAAAACACACTCTCTCATTGGATAACGTAATAATTCTACCCTGGCATCCAATATAATCATATCTGGCACAGATACATCTACTATTACTTGAATATCATGTTGATTATCCATTAGATGTGAGGTAGTTCTCCAAATATTATCCTCCACTTCATAATAGTTAACTTCAAAATTTCTTGAATAAAGACTCTTTTCCATAAATATACCTCCATAGTTATACTCAGTACTGACTATAATAACATTTTTTTGGAACTCTTAAGAGAGTTCCTTCAATGTTTCATTTATCCATTTTAATTCAGTTTCTAAATGATATATATGATGATTAAATATGCTAATACAGTAAATTCTGTAATCAGGTAACAATTTGCTTACTGTATTATCTTTATTTCTAGCTAATTCTTTCAGCTTATTTTCTATATACTCTTTTTGTCTATTTAAATTTTTAATAACAGTATCTTTATCAGCAAAGTCAGAAAAATATAATACTCCATCAAAATCAAATTCTACACTATAATTTTCAGCTAAAATTTTATTAAGCAAAGAATTAAAATAAGCAATTCCTAAATCAGTAATAGAATATACTGTTTTTTCAGGCCTATTGCCATCCTTTTCGATAACAGAATTTATATAACCTTTTTCAGCAAGTTTATCTAAATGATAATAAATTGTAGGAAGTTTAATTTTAGCAAAGGCTGCTATGTTATCTGATACTATTTGTTTTATACTATATCCATGTTGAGAACCATATCTCATAAGAATCCCTAGAATATATAATTGTACTTTCATTTGTAATCTCCTTATACTCAGCACTGACTATAATTATATCATATTTTGGGGTAGTGTCAACAATATGTACAGATTATGTAATTAATATAGCATAAAAATCAGCACTTTTCTAAAATGACGCAGCACAACATTATAATTTATTAATTCACAAGTTATCCACAGATTATCCACATTATCCACATAGTATTCTATCTATGTGTCCTACTTTTAGTTCAGCTAGTTCGTTATGGAAGATTTATCTTAATATCTGTTTCAGCAGATGTAGGAAACTAGATTTGAAATAGTAAGTGACAATAAAGTATAATATTTGTTATGAACATATGAATGTAGCAATAGCACTACTTGAATAAAGGAGATTTTAAACATATGAATTTTTATTTCGCACCTATGGAAGGTTTAACTGGGTACATTTATAGAAATGCCCATAATGCCTTCTTTAATAAAATAGATAAATACTTCTCACCTTTTATTGTTGCAAATCAAAGTGATAGGTTTAAAACAAAAGAATTAAAGGATATTTTACCTGAAAACAACCAAGGTATAGTTTTGATTCCACAATTACTAACAAACAATGCAAAAGATTTTATACATACTTCAAAGAAAATAAAGCAAATGGGATATACTGAGGTCAATTTAAATTTAGGATGCCCTTCTGGAACTGTAGTCTCAAAAAATAGAGGATCTGGATTCCTTTCAAAAACAAAAGAACTTGATGCGTTTTTAGAGGAAATTTTTTCAGAGGCTGCATCAAAAATCTCAGTAAAAACTAGAATAGGAAAAGACAGTCCAGAAGAATTTTATAACTTAATTGAAATATTTAACAAATATCCTATAGAAGAACTTATCGTTCATCCTAGGATTCAAAAAGATTTTTATAAAAATAAGCCTAATCTTAAGGTTTTTAAAGATGCCTTATCTTTAAGTAAAAATCCTGTTTGCTATAATGGTGACATTTTTACAGTTAAAGATTATAAGAAATTTACAGTTGATTTCTGCAGTGTAAAAACTATAATGATTGGCCGTGGATTATTAGCCAATCCTGGATTGATTAATGATATTAAAAATAATACTAAACTAGATAAAAAATTACTAAAAGATTTTCATGATAAAATTTATGAAGATTATAAAAAAGTACTTTTTGGAGATAGAAATGTCTTGTTTAGAATGAAAGAATTATGGTCTTATATGATTCAGATATTTTCTAATAATGCAAAATATGCAAAAAAAATTAAGAAATCAGAAAAATTATACGATTATGATGCGGCAGTTTTAAGCCTATTCAGAGAACAGACTATTTTAGAAAATTAGTAAAATTAAATTTATCTATTACATTTCTAATTTCGTTTAGACTTTATATCCATGGGCATACTAATTTCATCAGGTGATTCTTAGGCTCAGGTAGAGTTTGGTTAAAATGATTGGAGTATTACAGATGGTATCTGTTAAATTAAATACCATATTTTGCTTCTTAATATTAGTTTATAGGTAGGTGATTAAATGCTAAGTGATAAACCAATCAATTCTTTCTTAGAAAATATAGCTTCTAAGCCATTAACTCCAGCTGCAGGAAGCATAGCCGCCTTGAGCGCAGCCTCTGCAGCAGCATTGACTGAAATGGCTGCTAACCTTACCTCAAAAAAACCTAAATATCATGATATTTCAGCTAAAATGAAAGAAATAGCTGAGAAATGTTCTTCCTATAGGGAGATTTTTCTTAATGATATTGATAAAGATACAAAAGCCTTTAAAAAAGTAATAGATTTGTATTTAATACAGCCAAATACACAAGCCGAGAAAGAAATTCAACAAAAGGAATTGCAAAATAGTTTTAAAACAGCTATAGAAATACCTCTAAGTATGGCCCATAATATTGTAGAGTTAATTTATGCTATAAGATTTGTTAATAAACATGGGTGTAAAACATCAGCATCAGATGTAAAGCAAGCTTATATTCTGGCAGAATCTGCAGTCCGTTCATCAATTTTTCTTATAAAATCAAATCTTGTCTTTGTCCATGATGAGGATTTTCAAACCTATATTTCAAAAAAAATTGATGAATTAGAGGCAGACTTAGAAATGTAATAAATAATATATTTATTACGAAGCAAAGCTTCGTAAGTTAAGAATTACTAATGAAAAATTAATAGTGAAGGATGATTTTTAGCTGTTGCAAAAAATCTTTAAATTTATGTAAATCAGCAATGTTTCGCTTTAGCGAAATGAGTGGTGAAAAGTTTAATTAAAGATTTTTTGTAGTGTAACGGAAAAAAGCCCACATTAACTATTAATTCTTCATTCTTAACTATTAATTAAAATATTGCTCCGCATTATTTTTATATTAATTCAAGATTTCATATGTGCGAAAGTTGAGCTATTAATTTAACACACTTTTCTCACCTTTAATACCAATATAATTAAATATCTCTTGAAACAAAGTTTTTGCCACAGGTGCTGAAACATCTGAAGCATAATAATTTGATCCATTAGGTTCATCCACACTTACAAGCAAAGTTATTTTAGGATTCTCCTCAGGAGCCATACCGGCAAAAGAAGACATGTATTTTCCCACTGCATAACCTCCTGTTTTAGGATCAGCTACTTGAGCCGTGCCAGTTTTACCTGCAATATCTAATCCCTGTAAAAAGGCATTTTGTCCTACCCCTGAAGTAACTACTTTAGTTAAATCATCTCTTAACTCAGATGCTAATTTAGCATCATACACAGTTTTTTTACCATAATTACTATATTTTTTATCTACAACTTCATTATTTGTATCATCAATATGTGCAATACTTTTCATAACATGCGGTCTTATCCATGTTCCTCCATTCGCTATTGAATTAAAAGCAGCCATGTATTGAACTTGATTGACTGCAACTCCTTGTCCAAAAGCAAGCTCAGATAAATCAAATCGGTTAATTTGATCAGGGCTTCTCAAAATACCCGCTGATTCTCCAGGTAAATCTATCCCTGTTTTTTGACCAAATCCCATTTTTTGTGCAGTAGCAACAAGCTTGTCTTTACCTAGTTTATTTCCTAACTCTGCAAAACCTACATTACAGGAATTTTTTATTATATCCACAAAACTTTCGCTGCCATGCCCATTCAAATTCCAGCAGTGAATGGGACTTTTATCAATTGTTATGCTGCCATCACATATATAGGTATCATTCAATCCAATATTGTTTTCTAAAGCACTTGCTGCAGTAACAACTTTAAATATAGACCCTGGTTCAAAATTATCTTGAATAGAAGGATTTTTCCAAAGCATTTCAGCATCTTTAGAATTTTTGGCTATACTTGCTGCGTTGTTAAGATCTACACTAGGCTTATTTGCCATTGCTAATATTTCTCCATTTTGAGGATTCATAACTAAAATATTAACTGCTTTCGCATTATTATCTTCTAAAGCTTTTTGGGCTGCTTGTTCAGCATATTGTTGAATAACTGAATCTATTGTTAAAATAACATTTTTACCATCTACCGGTGGAGTATATTTTTCAGATTCATAAGGTAATTGATTATTTTTTGCATCTTTTTCATAAGTCATACTGCCAGGCGTACCTGAAAGTTCTTTATCATAGCTCATCTCTGCCCCAGAAATTCCATTACCCTCAGGATTTACCAATCCTAAAATACTTGTCATAAAATTTCCATTTACATAATACCTTTTAGTGTCTGGTGAAATAATAATTCCTTTAATATTTAACGCTTTAACCTGAGTCATTACAGGTTTGTCAATCTGCCTTTTCAGTAAAGCTGAATTAGCAGGCAATCCATTAGGTAGTGTTGTACCTAATACTTTTAAGATATCGCCAGATTTCATATTAAGTATGGGAGACAATTTATCAGCTAATTGAGAAAAAGACATTTTTTTCTCATCTAAAGTTTGCCTTAATGTTTTTAAATCCAGGTCAACTCTGTAAATACTTTCATTTACTGCTAACTCATTAGAATTTCTGTCTAGGATTTCTCCTCTTTTAGCACTAATTGGTATTGTAGTTGTTTGTTGCTCTATAGCCATTGATTTATATTCAGAACCCTTTGCTACCATTAAATACCCTAACCTTCCAACTAGTCCTAAAAATACAATAATC
Source organism: Clostridium coskatii (assembly GCF_001675205.1). NCBI lineage: Bacteria > Bacillati > Bacillota > Clostridia > Eubacteriales > Clostridiaceae > Clostridium > Clostridium coskatii. The sequence goes on from NZ_LROR01000031.1 coordinate 42,317, forward strand.
AATAGTATACCAGCAAATATAAATTTATTTTTTTTAACAAATTTTTTTGTTTTCATCCTTCGCCTCTTTAGTCTTTCAGGCAATTTTCCCATTTAACTAATCGCCATTTTATAATATTATTTCTTATATGCTATATAGATTATTATATTAAAAGCTGTAATCATATTCAACTATAAGTAATCATGATAGGCAAGTTTATTACATAATTGTTTGTGAACTAGATAAATTGCAAAATGCAATGGTATAATTTATTAGTAAAAGGATATGAAGGAGAATTTTCAGTGATTAAACAAGATTTAAAAATAAAAAATATACCTGCAATCTTGTGGGGTCTCAAATCAGATAAACTATTTATAGCAATTCACGGTAGCATGTCAAATAAGACAGATGATAACATTGTGGTATTTGCAGAAGAAGCACTAGCAAAAGGTTATCAAGTTCTTAGTTTTGACTTACCTGAGCATGGTGACCGCAAGGATGAACCCTATGCCTGCAAAGTTCAAAACTGTGTTCAAGACCTTAGTACCATTATAGATTATGCAAAATCACTATCACATAATATAAGTATATTTGCCTGCAGCATGGGAGCATATTTTAGTTTACTTGCTTACAGCCGTGAACCATTGAAACAGTGTTTGTTTCTCTCTCCTGTAGTGGATATGGAACGCATCATAAATAATATGATGACATTGTTCAACATAAGTGAAAGCAAACTAAAATTAGAAAAAGAGGTACCAACGCCTATTGGACAGACACTATATTGGGATTACTACTCCTATGTAAAAGAACATCCTATCATCACTTGGAATTGTGCTACTTCGATTCTATACGGCTCAGAAGATAACTTGTGTGAGTTTGATGTGATATCTGCATTTGCAAAACACTTTAATTGTAACCTACAAATAATGGAACATGGAGAACATTACTTTCATACAAAAGAACATCTTGAATTCTTTAGAAAATGGGTGAGAAAAAATATATTTTATAATTAAAAAGTTTTATCTCAACTTTATTTAACTCTCACTCTACATGTGGGACTTTTAGCCTATAATGATTTATTCTGTTATTTTCGCTTTTGCACTTTATTTTTATACATATTGTTATCTGCTATCTCTATTAAAGTATCAATATCAACCTTTTTTATATTATTATATTCTGCAAAACCATAGCTAAAATCCACTTTATAATTAAAAGAGCTGCCTGCATTAAGCTTGTCCATATCACTTCTTATTCTATTAATAATTAATTCTGCATCTTTTATAGCAATATTAGGAAATATAATAAGGAATTCATCTCCACCTATTCTACAAACATAGTCAGAATTTCTTACATTAGAGACTAACAACTTGACTACATTTAAGATAAGGTTGTCCCCTTCAATGTGACCATAGGTATCATTTGTCTTTTTTAAATTATCCACATCTATAAAACATATTGTTAGATTATTTTTGTTTCTCAATGCATTTTTCATTTCTTTATCCAAGAACTCCATACCTGCCCTTCTGTTGTATAACTTCGTCATTTCATCAGTGGCAGCTGTTTTTTCTAATTCATTTTCTTTGTCTGTTAATTCTTTGAATATAGTATTATAAGGCTGAGTAATACAGGTTATTATAACTGCCTTATATATAAGATAAAAAGATATTATCTTAAAATAATGCCCTAACAAGTTTGAAAATGCATAGTTATTTATATATAAAGTAAACTCAAATTCAGATATTATAGTAAAAATAATAGACCCAAACAAGTACCCATAAACTTTATTATCAAATTTATTTTTGTTCTTCCTTAACAATATGATATCAGTTGTTAATATTCCACATATAATATATTCGCTAATTATTTTAAATAGGGTTTGTCCTTTTCCTTGAATAAAACATATAGGGAATACCTTGAAATAAAAAATTGAAGCTATAATACTTGACGTAACTACGGTATAAATTCCAAAGGTTAAATATGGTCTCAATTTTCTCTTAAAATGTATGAATATAAATGGTATAAACAAAGAAATGCTTTCAAGATAACGTGCTCCTATCCATAATTGATTGGCATAAAAATTATATCCTCTAAAAATGTTCATGCCGTGGTATGACAGCGTATGTAGTAAATCTAAAAATGCTACAAACACATATGCAATACCTATAAATACAAGGTAATCAAAATATTTTTTCGAAAAATTTTTTGAATTCCATGCTACTATAAATAAAGTAAATCCTATTATTACACTAAATAATTCTGCAAGGCTGTGAAACAATAAATAGCTATATAGGTTGGTCATATATAAAGCTGCTATCACAATTAATAAAATAATAACTTCAAAAATATAATTTTTATATTTATACATATGAACAGCCTCCCAATAAAATAATAATTACATATAACAAATACTTCAAATAATTTTATCATCTAGATATAAACTATTAAGTACATTATATTATTAAATAATAAAAAAATCCAATAAAACAATATTTAAAAATATTATTTGTCGAAGAAGCCTATGTAAAAAGTCTAAATTTGAATTAAAAATAGCTCATTAGAATATGTATCTGTATTGGACGAACCCAGTACGGTTATATATTCTAATGAGCTATTTTTAACAGCCTTCTTAGTGCTTTATCACTTAGAAGGCGTTATCGAGGCGCATAACAGTGTTTATCCCCCGCTTTGATAGAAAAGCAGATATCCCAAATCTTTGATTTGGTGATAGTCGCTTTCGCTGTGTGCGATGGGGGTGTTAGCAATGGTAGCTATCGGATAAATATTTAATTTGAACTTTCATTAATACTACGAAATACAATAAGCTTACTTCCAATATAGTTTGAAATAATAGAAAAACCCGTAGCAAAAACTTGAGAAAGAAAAGTATCAACATACAATTTGCTCACTAGTAAATGCATAATAATTAGGTTTAATGATAAGGATACTACATTTACCATAGTGAATTCTATAAGTTGAAGAACTATCCTTTTATCCTTATCACAGAAAGTCCACTCTTTGTTTAAAATATAACTATTTAGCATACCTATTGAATACGAAACTACTGTACTTAAAAGATAATTAATGAGCAAAATCTTGTTAAAAAGATAAAAAGAAAGCAGTGTTATAGTAGTATTAGCAGCCCCAACTATACAAAATTTTATTAGTTTAATCATAAAATTTTCCTATTATAAAATATTCTTTATTTAGCATGACAATCTTTACCTTCACCTCTGACATCATTAACTACATATAAGTTTTTTTGGGGACTTTTATATAACTTTATGGAACTATTAGCAGGGTTTGCTAGTTTGTCATCTAAATTTATTTCTTTATCTATTATGTACAGCGGTCTACATTTACTTTCATCATAAATTCTAGCAATATATTCGCCCACAATTCCTATAGAGAAAAGTTGTATACCTCCTATAAAGCATGCTATAGTCAATGTTGTTATCCATCCTATAGAATTTACATCAGTTCCTCGTAATATCTTTACTAAAAGATATGCAAAAGTTATTAGTGATAGTAAAATAGTTTGAAGGCCTAAATGTTCAACTACCTTTAATGGTTTTGAAGAAAAAGAGATTATTCCATCTAGTGCAAATCTTATCATCTTTTTTATGGGATATTTTGTCTCTCCTGCAAAACGTTCTTTTCTTTCATACTCTAAAGGTACTTGTTTGAATCCAATCCAACTCCACATTCCTCTCAAGAACCTATTATGCTCAGGCATTTTCTTTATGACTTCAACTACCTTTCTATCAATAAGCCTAAAATCTCCTGTGTCTACAGGAATTGCTACATTGCTCATTTTATTTAAAATCTTATAGAATAATTTTGCTGTAATAAGTTTAAATACGCTTTCACCATCACGCTTTTTTCTTTTTCCATATACTACATCATTTCCCTGTTCCCATAACTTAATCATTTTAGGTATAAGTTCAGGTGGGTCCTGAAGATCTGCATCCATTACAATTACCGCATCACCATTAGACTTATTTATTCCAGCAGTAACTGCAATTTGATGGCCAAAATTTCTAGAAAAGCTTATAACTTTCACATGAAAATCCTTTTTGGCAATTTCCTTTAAAATATTAAAGGTTTTATCCTTACTTCCATCATTAACAAAAATTAGCTCATAATTTAAATCATTTTTTAAAGCTACATTGCTTAACCGGGTATAGCACTCACTAGCAACTTCTTCTTCAAAATACATGGGAACAACTATTGAAATAAGTTTATGGTTCATAATTTACCTCCCCAAAATATGCTTAATAAATAGTAATTATTTAACTTTATCTATATTGATTATTTTTCGTATAAGCCCAGTTTTCTATTCCTATCTTAATAAACTTTATTAAGATTTTTTGTTTATTTATGAATATTTTTACGTCAGGTCTAAAAAAATAAAATAAAGATTAGTATGAAAACATAAGGAGAAGGCCTATGAATTTATCTAATACAAAATCAGTAGATAAAATAATTAATTTCATTGAGAAAAACTATTATTTTTTTTTAATGATAATTTTATCTGTATCATTGTTTAATATATTTTATAACTTAGGTAGTACACCTATAAATAGCTGGGATGAGGCAAGGCACGGAGTTAATGCTTATGAAATGATTAAAAGAAATAATTACATAGTAAACACTTATGCATATAGTAATGATTACTGGAACTTGAAGCCACCAGTAAGTTATTTATCAATAGTTTTAGGCTTTAAGATAGCAGGCTTTAATGCCTTAGGTCTAAGATTGTTTTCCGCTGTGGCAGGTGTGTTAACAATACTTATAGTAACTATATTCGTTTTATATAATTACGGGAAAATAGCCTCTCTAATTTCAACATCCGTATTAACTACTACATCACCCTTTATTCTTGATCATTGTTCTAGAAGTGGAGATGCAGATTCCCTATTTATTTTATTCTTCACATTATCTATAATATGTTTAACTTTAGCTAAAAAAAATATTTTATGGTTTTATGGTTCTGGTTTTATTTCTGCATTAGCATTTCTTACTAAAAGCTGGCATGCCGGCAGTATAGGAGTTATTATAGTCATATATTTAACTATAAACAGATCAATGATAAATAAAAAAGATATAGCTATATTTATACTAAGTACTTCATTCCCAATTTTAGTTTGGTCATTGTTAAGATACAGTCAAGATGGTTTTACATTTTTTAAAAACATGATATCATATGATTTAATGGCTAGAACCTCCAGAACTTTAGAAGGTCATATTGGCGGCATGTGTTACTACATTGAGCATTTTCAGTGGTCTTATTTTTATTGGTTTCTTGTTTTCACAAGTACTGCGCTTACAATCATTACAATAACCCTTCCAGAAACTTTAACTAGTGATGATAAAAATTATGTTTTATGCACAGCTTTGTGGATAACTATACCCTTTTTGCTTTATACAATGGCAAAAACTAAAATTTGGTGGTACATATTCCCCATCTATCCTGCAATGGCCATAAGTATTGGTACGACTTCAAGTATACTTCTAAAATCAAAAAAATCAAATATTATTATGCCAATTTTGCTAAGCGGAATGATACTGTTTTCCGCAGGGAAAAATCAGCTATTAATTATGGAAAAAATTTCTCATGTCAAAACAGACCCGATTCAAATTCTTTTCAAGGATCTAGAAAAGCACCCTGAATACAAAGGCAAAAAAATCTACATCAATCACTTTGAACAGAGTTACTGGCTGTGTGCTGAATTATATGGTGACTTAATTCCAACTTCTGGTGGTATAAATGGATTTTTAAAAGATAATAATAGCTGTCTGCTTTTTATTACAAGAGATAAAATAAATCTTTTAGGAAATAATATTTCTAATTTCAAGATAATAATTCAAAATAAAAACGCTTGTATTTATAGTAAGTAGCTACTAGTTTATCAAAAATCCAGGTACACCCAACTAAAAAAGTAATATCAAAAGTATAGTTAAATAAAAAAAGCTGCTTTGCAGTATCAGCTTCCCCATTCCCTATATAGGGCATAGGAAATTGTACAATACCAACAAACATGATCATCCATAAAATTTCTATTTGTAAAGTAATTTTCTCATTCTTTTTGTTTTTAATATACTCAATAAAGGAAACTAAAAACACTAAAGTATAAAAAACTACTATGAAAGATAGAGTCTTCGGCAGTTTTAAATTTCTAAAGTTTGACCAAAATGTGAAACGATTAAATTCAGGATTATATTTTGACACCTTAGATCTTTCATATTTACCTAAGGAGGTTTCGGTATGAAAGCTCTTAGATGCAGTATATTCCATGCCTTTTAATAACCTATCAGGATGTAAAATATAGAATTTTGCAAGTTTTATATTGCTAATCTTTTGATTAAATTCTTTATTGGTTATATCTGACCAAGGAATATATTTTACATATGCACTTTTAGGTAAATAAGCATGCTTTCCTGCTTCCACAGATAAATCTGGAGATAATCCAAGCATAACCAAGTCTTTTTTTGGACTTTGTGAATTTTTCAAAATACCATAAAAAACTGAATTAAATTTTGTATCTACACCACAAGAGTTATCAATTTTACAATATATTCCTTTTACATAAAAAACTATTGTTAGAGTAGTAATAACAAGAAATATATTAGTTTTATTGAAAATTTGTTTTCTATCAATTTTCACTATCCTTAACATAATAAAAACTACAAGTGGTAATTCAACAAAGCATTGAGCTTTAGCTCCAAGAAATAAAATGGACGAAATAAATATAAATATAAATTTTTTATAAGACCTATCTTCTCTATGTTTTAAAAAGTAAATAATACTTGAAATAAACAAAATAAAACCTACAATCATCATTGATTCTCCATAAAGGCTGTTAAACCATACAATATAGTTTCCATCTACTAATATTATTATAGATAATATACTAAAAAAAACTGCTGCAGCTATGTTTTTAAAATGAATACAGCTAAAACATATATATAATCCTGTCATATACAAAATTAAGTAAATAAAAGCTAAAATTCTAGTGTTAAAATAATTATAACCAATTATTTTGCATAATAATTTTCCAAATGTAATAGGATAAATCATGCTTGTGGTTGGAATAATTCCTAAAAGCCTTGAAGAACTGGTTGGAAGCATTTTATATTCCGTTACAACATACTTAAACCAGTGAGCTGAATCTTGCCCTTTAGCATCCGTTAAACCAGTAACCTTCATTACCCTTTGAAAATCTCCTTGATCTGCTATACCTGGCATAGGAGGATAAAAAAGTATAAATAAAGCTGCTATGAAAGCTCCTAGGATACTAATAATTGGTATATATCTACATAAACTTGAATTTTCCCTAAGAGACCACCTATTTTCTTTCATATTTTAGTAATAACTCTCCCCTTTCCTGGGACTTATCCAAAAAGATAACATATCCATATAACCAAAGTATTTCCACAAATTTAGGAATTAAACCTAACCTACAAATAATAAACTTTTTTTAAAGATTAGTCACAACCATTTTATTGTGATAAAATAATAAAAAAGTGTTTGAAAAGTGTCGCTAATTGAAGTATGATGATTGATACAATCACAAATGTGAAATTATTTAATTAAAATTATGAATTTTAATTCGTTTAATAAAATCTATAAAGATCAGAGGAAGTTTTATATGAATAGAGATATAAAAAAAGAAGTCCAACTAAATACAGCTCAAATGCTAGTAAAATGTTTAGAAGCCGAAGGAGTAAAGTACATCTTTGGTATTCCTGGTGAAGAAAACCTAGAAATAATGAATGCAATTTCAGATTCAACTATTGAATTTATCACAACCCGTCATGAGCAAGGTGCTGCATTTATGGCCGACGTTTATGGACGTTTAACAGGAAAAGCAGGTGTTTGCCTATCAACACTAGGACCAGGTGCCACTAACTTAGTAACTGGTGTAGCAGATGCTGATAGTGATGGTGCTCCGGTTGTCGCTATTACAGGTCAAGTAGGTACTGAAAGAATGCATATAACATCGCACCAATTTTTGGACCTTTGCAAAATGTTCGAACCAATCACAAAGAGAAGTAAACAAATCGTTCGTCCCGATACTGTAAGTGAGATTATAAGACTTGTTTTTAAATATGCTGAAAGTGAAAAGCCTGGAGCATGCCACATTGATTTACCTGTAAATATTTCAAAAATGCCAGTAGGTGCTTTAGAAAAGCCTTTGGAAAAGAAAATTCCACCAAAGGAACATGCGGATTTATCAACAATTGAGGAAGCTGCAAGTGAAATCTTCAAAGCAAAAAATCCTATTATCTTAGCTGGAAGCGGTGCTATAAGAGGAAATTCTTCAAAAGCTGTTACGGAATTTGCAACTAAATTGAAAATTCCAGTAATTAATACAATGATGGCAAAAGGTATTATTCCGCTGGATAACAAATATTCAATGTGGACAATAGGTATTCCACAAAAAGATTATGTAAATAAAATTATTGAAGAAGCTGATTTAGTAATTACAATTGGATATGATATTGTAGAATATGCCCCATCCAAATGGAATGTAAATGGAGACATTAAAATTGTACATATCGATGCAAGACCATCACATATCAATAAACTTTATCAGCCCATAGTAGAAGTAGTTGGTGATATTTCAGATGCTCTATACAATATATTGAGAAGAACTTCTAGCAAAGATGAACCAGTAAAAGCTTTGGAGATTAAAGCAGAAATGCTAGCTGAACATGAAAGCTACGCAAATGACAATGCTTTTCCAATGAAACCCCAAAGAATTTTAAATGATGTTAGAAAAGTAATGGGACCACATGATATTGTCATATCAGATGTTGGTGCCCATAAAATGTGGATTGCCAGACATTATAACTGCTATGAGCCCAATACATGTATTATTTCAAATGGTTTTGCTACAATGGGTATTGGTGTTCCAGGTGCAATTGCAGCCAAATTAATTAATCCAGATAAAAAAGTATTGGCTATTGTTGGTGATGGCGGTTTCATGATGAATAATCAAGAATTAGAAACAGCCCTACGTATTAAAACTCCAATTGTAGTTTTAATATTTAATGATAGTAACTACGGTTTAATAAAGTGGAAACAAGAAGAACACTATGGTAAAAGCTGTTATGTAGATTTTACTAATCCAGACTTTGTAAAGCTTGCAGAAAGTATGTATGCAAAAGGATATCGAGTAGAAAGAGCAGAAGATTTAATTCCAACTTTAGAAGAAGCCTTTAAACAAAATGTACCTGCAGTTATTGATTGTCAAGTTGACTATGGTGAAAATATAAAGCTTACAAAGCATTTAAAAGAAGTTTATGAAAATATGTAAAGTGGAGGAATAAAATGAAGGCATTATCTATTAAACCAGAAATCTACACCTTTGATACATGTAAAGAATTTATAGAAAAATTTAAAATAGGAAAAGAAGATTTAATTATTACAAGTGAGCATACTTATGTTTCATATTTTTCTAAATATGACCTTGATACCAATGTAATCTTTATTAGAAAATACGGCACTGGAGAGCCAAGTGATACAATGGTAGAAGCAATTTGTAAGGATATAAAAGATATTACTTATAAAAGAGTAATTGCCATTGGCGGCGGAAGTATCCTTGACGTTTCAAAATTGTTTGCATTAAAGAAAGTTTCGCCAGTACTTGATTTATTTGATCACAAATTAGAATTTGTAAAAGATAAGGAATTGATCCTAATTCCAACAACTTGCGGAACAGGCAGTGAAGTAACTAATATTTCTATTCTTGAATTGAAGTCAAGACATACAAAATTAGGTCTTGCTATAGATGAACTATATGCAGATTTTGCTGTTATGATTCCAGAACTTCTAGAGAATTTACCCTTTAAATTTTTTGCAACTAGCTCCATTGATGCCTTGATTCATTCCATTGAATCCAGTGTTTCACCAAAAGCTACAAGCTATACAGAAATGTTTTCCTATAAAGCAATGGAAATGATTTTAAAAGGATATCAGGAAATTTCAAAAAATGGACCAGACGCTAGATTTTCCTTGCTAGATAAATTTTTACTTGCAAGCAATTATGCTGGAATTGCATTTGGTAATGCAGGGTGTGGTGCAGTACATGCTATGAGTTATCCTTTAGGTGCTAATTACCATGTTCCTCATGGAGAAGCAAATTACCAAATGTTCATTGGAGTATTTAAAACTTATTATCGTTTAAAACCACAAGGTAAAATTACAAAACTAAATAAATTCTTAGCATCTATTTTAAATTGTAAAGAAAGTGAAGTTTATACTAAAATAGAAGAGTTATTAAATATATTGATTCCTAAAAAACAATTACGTGAGTATGGAGTAAAAGAAGAAGAATTAAAGGAATTTACACAAAGCGTTATGACTAAACAAGGTCGTTTAATGGCAAATAACTATACAGAATTAAATGAACAAACTGTATATGAAATATATAAATCCTTATATTAAAGTAGAGTTGATTTAGATTATGATAAATTTTCTTAATTTGGAATACTTTTTAGTTGCATCAGAAGAATTAAACTTTACTAAGGCAGCAAAAAGATTGTTTATCTCTCAACAATCATTAAGTTCTCATATTTCAAAGTTAGAGCTTGACTTAAATGCGACATTATTTAATCGCACCTCACCTTTAACGTTGACACCAGAAGGAAAAAGTCTGGCAAAAAACACCATAAAGATATTGAACTTAAAAAAGCAATCTCTAAAAGAACTGTCAGATATCAAAGATTTTAAACGAGGTGACTTATATATTGGTATATCCCCTACAAGAGGACTATCATTTTTGCCGGAGATACTGCCTGACTACAGCGAAAAATTTCCTAATATTCATCTACATTTATTTGAAGGTAATTCAAAAGAATTAGACCTTGCATTACTTAACGGTGATGTAGATTTAATAGTTGCAATGTTACCTTTCAATGTAGAAAATGTAGAAACAATACCTCTTTGTAATGAAGAAGTTCTTATGATTGTTCCAGATAGTATATTAGTAAAATACTTTCCTAATAACTATGATAAAGTTAAAGCTCAACTTGAAAAAGATGTAGATTTAGCTTTATTGAAAGATTGCCCTTTTTTAATGTTTAATACAAGACATATGGTTAGGCTTATTGCAGATGAAATGTTTAGTGAAAAACAGATAAAGCCTAATATTATTTTAGAAACAGATAGTATTGAAACAGCATTGGCACTTTCAGTAAAAGGGATGGGAATTACTTTTTATCCTAAAACTCTAATGAGTAACAAGAATTTAGTATTTGATAAAGACTCCTTTGCAAGTACTAACATATACCATATGCGATATAATAAAACTCATAGAACGCTGGCTATCGGCTATCAAAAAAATCGCTATATATCTCAAGCAGTAAAGGAGTTTATCAAGCTAGCAAAAGAAAAATATGAAAATTTAATTCAATGACAGATGTAGATTTAATCATTATCTTTACCTACTCCATAATAATAAAACAAATAACCGCATACCTGTTAAATTCAGGTATGCGGTAGTTTTTTTAATAATATCTTCTTATTTTTAAAGTCTGATTTGAGGTAATATTATTAAACTCCTGCTGTGATACCACCATCTGCAATAACAGGTGAGCCTGTCATACAAGAAGAATCATCTGAAGCTAAAAATGTAGCAATTTTAGCAATTTCCATTGGAGCAATAGGTCTTCCAATAGGTTGTACGGATGCAAGATCATTTAATACAGCTTCTCTACCTCCAAATAACTCAGCATGAGCATCATTAAAAGTTGTATCAACCCAACCAGGACAGATGCAATTTACTCTAATATTATCTTTTGCAAAATCTAGTGCCATTGCTCTTGTTAACATTAGAATAGCTCCTTTGGATGCTACATAAGCAGAAAGCCTTGGTTCTGCAACAAAACTATTTGCTGATGCAGTATTTACTATTGAACCTCCCCCTGCTTTTTGCATAACAGGAATAACATGCTTAGATACTAAAAAGTGAGATTTTACATTTACATCCATTGTTTTATTCCAAATATCTTCTGTTAACTCAATAACAGAACCAGGAATATTAACAGCTGCATTGTTACATAGGATGTTAATTGTTCCAAACTTTTCAACAGTAAATTTAACAAGCTCTTGTATGTTTTTTTCAGAAGAAACATCTGTTTTAAAAAAATAAACAGAATAACCCTTCTTTTGCAATTCTTCCGCAAGGGCTTGTCCTTCAGTTTCTAAAATATCAGAAATAATTACTCTTGCTCCTTCATTTACAAAATCTCTAACAATTGCTTCTCCAATTCCCTTTGCACTTCCAGTCACAATGGCTACTTTATTTTTTAATCTCATATTCTTTTCCTCCCTACTAAATGTAATTTATTTTAGTTCATACATTTTCTTATATATTATCAATTATAGGTCCTTCCTTTTTATATCCTTTTGATTTGATAAACCCAACAATGACACCTATGAAAATCCAAGAAAGGCCTACAATTTTAGTATTTCTATCAAAGCCTGACCATACAAAAGCACAAACAGCAAATCCTATAAGTGGAAATAATAAATGAAACAAAAATCCCTTCACTCCACCTTCTTTTTTCTTGAAAAAGAAATATGCAATTACAGATAGATTTAAAATCATAAATGCTGTTACTGCACCAAAGTTCACGAACATTAAAATGGTTGTTAACTTTAATGTTAAAACAAGAGTAATGGATACAATCATCGATAATATAATTGCATTTGCCGGGGTCATATATTTAGGGTGAACTTTCTTCAATACATTAGAGCCAGGAACAATGTTATCTCTACCCATAGCAAATAGAATACGGGCTACTGCTGATTGAATATTAAGAGTAACAGCAAGTCCAACTGCAACTACATTTATAAGAAGCATAGCCACATAAAAATACTGTCCTCCAATTTCCTTTGCAATATCAAACATTGCCATATCTGGATTTAAGTTTGCATAATTACTGTGAGCTAAACAAGCCAAATAAGTTTGAACTAAGAATATTAAAGCTGTCGTTACTAATGCTAAAACAGTTGCTTTTCCAACTACCTTTTCAGGCTGTTCCACTTCTTCAGCTAATGTACTTATTCCATCAAATCCAACAAATCCTAATAGAATCATAGAAGTTGCAGTTGCAGCAAATTTCAAATTAACATGTTCTGGTTGAAAAATTGGAAGTAATGAAAATTTTCCTATTCCTAATCCTTCAATAAATACAAATTTAATAGCAAAGCTTACAAATAAAATTAATGCTATAATCTGCAGTATAAATAAAAATGTGTTTACTTTAGCGTTTAATTCTACTCCCCGAATGTTAATAAGACCAGTTATAATAATGAATATGATAGCTAAAACTTTTGGATCAAGACCTGGAAAAATACCTGTTAACCATAAACCTGAAAATAAACACATAAGAGCAGGCGCAAGAATATAATCTGATAAAATAGTCCAACCAGCTATAAACCCAATATGGGGATTAAATCCTTTTCCTACATATGAGTAAACTGACCCTGCATATGGAAATTCCTTACTAAATCGAGCATAACTCAATGCAGTAAAAAGCATAAGTACTGCCCCAATTAGATATACCAAAGAGACCATTCCATAACTTGCTTGAGCAGCTGTACCAAACACTTGAAAAGGTGCAAGAGGTGACATCGTAATCATACCGAATATAATTAAATTTTTCATGGTAAGTGTTCTTTTTAATTCTTGTTGCATACAAATTCCTCCTATTCATCTTTAGTTAAATAAAGTGTATTACGTCTATTATAATATCGCTTGTTTAAAAAAGATAGTATTTTTTTATTTATTATGTATAAATATCGCACTTTTTTTAGAACTTTAGCAAATTATGCAAATTATATAGTTCATTACTAAAGAAATACTTTAAAAAACTCCTCTTATTTCCATATCTGTACTTTCTTTAACTTCTTCTAAAAATCTTCATTTTATGTGTGAATAATTTTAATCATATTAAACATACTAAATCTGTATTTAATTGTTCTAAAGGAGGTTTTATTACGTCAATTTTAAAATATTTCCATAATTCTAAGAAATCCAAAATTAAAAAACAAGATCAAAAAACTGAAAAAAAGTTACCTCCGCAAATAAAACTCTCCCTAGATTTAGCTTCTAATATTGAGATAATAAAAAAAGTACTTGGTTTCTCAAGTGACATAACAGTTAGGCAATTTACCATTACTCCAAATGCTGAAATAAAGGCAGCAGTTATCTTCATCAAAGGTTTAGCTGAAAAAGAACTCATAAATGAACAGGTTATTGGAGCATTGATGCTAAATGACAGATTTAATGGCTACAAAAATACTAATGAGTTTTTTCAAACGATAAAAGAATATGGTTTACCTAACACCTACGTAAATGAAGAATCTGATATTAATAATATAGTAACTGAATTGATTGATGGCAATACAATTCTTTTGTTGGACAAAATAGACAAAGTTCTTATAGTAGGAAGTTCAGGCTGGAAAGACAGGTCAATTTCTGAACCAAGTAGTGAAAATTCGGTAAGAGGACCAAAGGATTGTTTTACAGAAAACATTGAAAATAATACTGCTCTAATAAGGCGCCATATCAAAAGTTCTGACTTAAGGATAGAATCATTTAAAATAGGTACAAAAACTAAAACAACAGTATTGATAGCATATCTTAAAGGAATAGCAAGAGAAGAAATAATAAACGAAGTTAGAGAACGACTAGGTCGAATTGAAATTGACGGCATACTTGAGAGCGGTTATATTGAAGAATTAATAGAAGATACCCCTTCATCTATGTTTCCTCAAATAGAACACAGTGAAAGGCCTGATAAAATTTCTTCGGCAATCTTAGAAGGTCGAGTGGCTATTCTTGTAGATACAACTCCTTATGTGCTCATAGTTCCTACAATTTTTGTTCAGTTTATTCAATCGGTAGATGACTATTACCAGCGTTTTCCTGTAGGATCTTTTGCAAGATTCATTCGAGTTATGGCTTATTTTATTTCAGTTCTTCTTCCTTCACTGTACATTGCTTTAACAAGCTTTCACCAAGAAATGATACCTACTACACTGGCCTTGTCAATTGCAGCTTCCCGTGAAGGTGTACCTTTTCCCAGCATAGGAGAAGCCTTTATGATGGAAATTACTTTTGAAATTCTAATGGAGGCAGGCCTCCGTTTACCCAAACAGGCAGGTCAAGCCGTAAGTATAGTTGGCGGTCTTGTTATAGGTCAGGCTGCAGTTCAAGCAGGTATTGTTTCACAGGCTATGGTAATCGTGGTAGCCCTAACAGGTATAAGTTCCTTTGCCATTCCAGCTTTTAATGCATCATCTTCAGGCCGTCTACTTCGATTTCCCCTAATGATAGTGGCTTCTATACTCGGCTTACCCGGTATTCTGGCAGGAGTAAGTATAATCCTTATTCACTTAAACAGCCTGCATTCTTTTGGTGTAAATTACATGGAACCTTTTATCTCTGCAGACAAAAGTAAACTTGAAGACACTATACTCAGAAATCCTTTTTGGAAAATAAATCGACTTCCAGGCTATATTGCACGTAAAAGTATTGTAAGGGAATCCTCAAACATGAAGCCAGGACCAAAAGCAAATTCTACAAAGAAAGATAATAATAGTTAATTCTGTTTTTCAAAAAAGGAGAGATATAGATGAGGAAGATAGCTTTGGGATTAATTCTTATACTTTCACTTTTACAAACTGGGTGTTGGGATGCTAGGGAAATCGATGAACTTGCCTTTGTATTAAGTATTGGTTTGGATAAAACAGATTATGGATTCAAAGTAACGGCACAAATTGCAAGTCCAGAAACTTATAGTAAAACACCATCAGGTTCTGGATTTACCCAAAAGAGTAAACCCTTCTGGATAATCACAAGCACCGGTAAAACAATTTTTGAGGCAATACGTAATATGGCCTCAACATCTTCCCGTCGTATCTTTTGGTCTCATATTAAAATAATAGTTATAAGTGAACAACTAGCGCGAAGCAATACCCTTGAAATATTTGATTTTTTTACCCGGAATCCTGAGCTTCGTTTGAGAACCCTAGTTGCAGTTACCCCAGGAGATGCAGGAAAGGTTCTTGATATTGTACCTGTAACAAAAAAAGATCCAGCTGTATACCTAGAAAAAGTAATTAAAAATAAAAATTTAACAGGTAAGTCTTATGACATAATGTTAAAGGATTTTATTGAAGACTATCTTGATCCAAATGTAGGACCAGTAACTTCAAGAATCATTATTGACAGATCAAAATCAGAACCTATTCTAAAAACAAGTGGTGCATATGTTTTTAATGACAATAAAGTTTCCACTGTACTTAGTGAAGAGCGGACAAGAGGACTTTTGTGGATAAAAAATAAAATGAACGCATCAATAATGGTTGTAAATTGCCCCTACGATGGTATGCCTATTACCCTTGAAATTAAAAGATCTAAATCTTCCATCAAAAGTTATTTAGATGGTGAAGTCCCCCACTTTTCAATTAATCTTAAAGTAGACGCTACCATCACCGAACAATCATGTCTCACCAACTTTAATGATATTGAAAAACTAAATAAATTGAAAAAATCACTAGAAAAATCCATTTGCAAAGACATCCAGTCTACAATACTAACAGCAAAAGATATACAAATAGATTTTCCCGGTTTAAGTTTTGCACTACACAGACAGCATAAAAAAGAGTGGAATCAAATATCGTCAAAATGGGATCAACTTTTTAAAAATAGTAAGGTTGATATAGTTGCAAATGTAACTATTCATCATGTATCATTGGCAAAACCCCTAGAGCCAATAAAAATACAGAAATAATATATGAGATAAAGGAGTAAGAAGTGCTATGATGCAAAAAAAGGAAACCATTAGCAATAATCAGTTTAGAGATCTTCTAATTTGCATTATGTGGCCTACAACAATCAACTATGCAAGTGGCATTTTAGCTAGAGAAGTAGGCCGTGATATATGGATAAGTGGTATTATAGGTGTACTTACTATAATACCTTTTGCTCTTCTCATTATTTATATTGGGCAAAGTTTTCCAGGCAAAACAATTGTACAATATGGTCAGGACCTGCTAGGTAGTGTATTGGGAAAAGTTCTAGGGATAATACTTACACTGTACCTTTTTATCATGTCTTCTAGTTCAATATCAATGTACGTCCATCATCTTACTGACTTTCTACTGCCCCGAACACCTTTTTTAGTAGTAACTACAATGCATGTTTTGGTAGTATTCTATTTAGTATGGAAAGGTTCTGAGGTCATTGGAAGAACAGCTGTTATTGCTTTCGGAGCATCCACAATTTTTTATTTTCTTGTCTCCATGGCTTCTTTTGGTGAAATAGATATTAACAGAATTGCACCTTTTTTTGATTCAGGAGTTGCTAATGTATTTAAATCCAGTTTAAAAACTGATACATTTATAGGCATATCCCAAATACTTATAGCAATGATTCTTCCCATGATCCATGACCAAAAAAAAGCTTTTGCCTCAGCAGCTTCTGGTTTGCTCATTGGAGGTTCTTTTTTTATTTTTTACTTTATTGTAGAATTGATGGTTATGGGGCCTCATGTAGTAGCCTTAATGCGTATTGCCAGCATGGACTTTGTAAGATCTATCCAAATAACCCAATACCTCCACCGTTTTGAATCCTTTATGGTTGCCCTGTGGTATTGGAGTATGATGACTCATGCAGCAATTCTAGCAAGCTGTTCTTTAACCGCCTTTATGCAAACTACTGGCATAAAAAAGAAAAATCCATTCATTATCATTGTTTTCAGCTTAATAATGATAATTGTTACCTTTTACCTAGGACATGACAGAGTGTTATTTTTAAATTTAAGAGAAAATGTATGGCAATATTTTTCACTTCCAATTGACTTCGGAGTACCTTTATTACTTTTCTTTGTTCTAGTCATAAAAAAAAGATTACATATAATAAAAAACAAATAAATGTAGTTGAAAGTTCAACTTTAATATGCTATTATTTATATAATATAGTTGAACTTTCAACTAGTGTTTAAGGAGGTGAAAGGTTATGGAAAGCTTACATAGTCAAATATTAAGGGAAATAGGAGGTCTATCTCGCTGTATCCAGTCTATAAGTGACTTGAGATTTAAACAAATAAATCTACAAAAAGGTCAATTTACATTCTTAACAAGAATATGTGAAAATGCTGGAATTAATCAAGTTGATTTATCAACTCTCTTAAAGGTAGACAAAACTACAACAACAAAAGCCGTACAGAAACTTATCGAGGCTGGATATATAAATAAAAGAAAAGATGATATTGATAAAAGGATGTGGAGACTTTATCCAAAAGAAAAGGCATTAGATATATATCCATTTATCATTGAGGAAGAAAACAAACATATACAAATTTGTTTCCATAACTTCAGCAAGGAAGAAAAAGAACTTGCTTATAAATTAGTTAAAAAAATGAGAGAGAATATTGAAAATCATTGGAAAGAAATAAAAAATTCTTAGGAGTGATCAATTATGATAAGAAAAGCAATTATGGAAGATATAAAAGATATTATGGAAATTATAAGACAAACTATTGCAGAAATGCGTACTTACAACAATACTCAATGGGATGAAAATTACCCTCAAAAAAAAGATTTTATTGATGATATTGAAAATGAGAATTTATTTATAGTAGAAAGAAATGAAATATTAGTTGGCTTCCTGTGCATCAATAAAATAGAACCAGCTGAGTATAATGGATTAAATTGGTCATTAAATGAAGATTGTTTGGTTCTTCATAGAATGTCAGTTAGTCCTAATCATAGAAGATGTGGAATTGCCTCTGAATTAATGAAATTTACAGAAAGCCTTGCTCTAAAAAATAATATACAATATTTAAAAACAGATACTTATTCAGTAAATGCAAAAATGCAAGCTCTTTTTAAAAAGTGCGGTTATAATTTTGTTGGAGAAATTCACTTTAACGGAAAAGAAAAGCCATTCTACTGCTATGAAAAAATATTAAGCAAATAGAGTACATTTAATTAGAAATTGATATAAATGAACTTTTTACATATACTACATTTAGAAAAGACATTTAATTGGGAGGAACATATGAATAAAAAAGAGCTTTTTTTAAGTAATATAGAAAATGGACATAATGTAAAACTATCGCTAATGGTAATGAAAATAATATTTAAAGATACTTCTAAAATTGTATGTATATTAGCCGATAAAAGTGGAGAAATAAAAGCTAATATGCCAAATATAAATGAAAATATTACACAAGGAACAGTACTCGAGGTTGAAGGAATTAAAGATAATATTCTAGATATAAAGAACTATAAGTTAATTTCTGATTATAATGTTTCAGATTATCTTCCAACAGTAAAAAGACCTATCGAAGATATCATGGAGGAAATTGAGCTGTATACAAATAAGTATATTATTTCTAAGGAAGCTAGGGCTTTAAACGATTATTTCTTTAAAGATGAACTATTTCTAGATAAATTTAAAAGAGGAATAGGTGGTGTCTCCATGCATCATAATTATATAGGAGGCCTTGCGGAACACACCTTGAACGTTATGTATTTAACTGCTGTGCTTTGTGAAAGGTATCAATGCCGGAGAAAAGAAATGGCAATGTTAGCAGCAAAACTCCATGATATTGGAAAAGTTTATGAGTTGTATTATGATGGCCCTTTCAAATATACTCTTAGAGGAGAAATGGAAGGTCATATTGTTATTGGGGTAGAGTTACTAGATAAAGCTATTAGAGAAAATCCTACATTGTATTCAGAGGATTTTATAATGAGAATAAAAGGATGTATTGTTCAGCATCATGGAAAACTTGAATTTGGTTCTCCAAGAGAAATGAAAACAGAAGAATCATTTATAGTTAACTATGCTGATTCCATAGATGCTACTATGAATAAGATTTGTCAGATAAAGGATGAAACTGAGCCTGATAATTGGTCAGAATTCGACAGAAGAATTCAAACAAAATTATACTTATAAATAAATGGGAGCTATTTCATAATGAAATAGCTCCTTGTTTAATATTTAGATCTCTCTTTCATCTGTCTGTCTATATCCCTTTTAGCAGCCCTCTCCAGCATTGTATTTCTTTTATCATAGTTTTTCTTTCCCTTTGCTACTGCTAAATTTACTTTTACCCTACCATATTTAAGGTAAAGAGACATTGGCACAAGAGTATATCCCTGTTGAGCTGTATATTGCTGCAATTTAATTATCTCATTTTTATGAAGAAGTAATTTTCTATTTCTTAATGGGTCCTTGTTAAAAATATTTCCTTGTTCATAAGGGCTAATATGCATATTACATATAAATATTTCACCATTTCTTATTTCAGCATAGCTATCTTTTAAGTTACATTTACCTGCTCTTATAGATTTAACTTCTGTTCCAACCAGTTCTATTCCAGCTTCCATGGATTCTTCAATAAAATAATCATGCCTTGCCTTTCTATTTTCTGCAAGAGTCTTATTACTGGACTTTTTATTAGTCAAAGCATCCCATCCCCTTTCATAACGTCTGTTTACCTAGTCCCCATTTTCTTCATCATCTATTTCCTTTACCACTTCAAAATATATCTCATGAGCGAACATATCAACTTTTAATACTCGAATTTTTATCTCATCACCTAATTTATAAATGTTTCTATTTCTCTCCCCTACAAGGCTTAAATGTTTTTCATCATATACATAATAGTCATCTTCCAAAGTACTCATGTGAACTAATCCTTCTATCGTATTTGGAAGTTCTACAAACATTCCGAAATTAGTAACTGAAGATATTATTCCGTCAAATTCTTCTCCAATTCTTTTACTCATATATTCCGCCTTTTTAAGATCGTCTACTTCTCTTTCAGCGTCTTGAGCAACTCTTTCCATTTCAGAAGATTGTTTTGCAGCATAGTCTACTTCTTTTACCAATGTTTTTATTCTATTATCAGTCAACCTGCCATTTATAAATTCTTTAATAATTCTATGAATAATTAAGTCAGGGTATCTTCTTATAGGTGATGTAAAATGGCAGTAGTATCTAGCTGCCAGCCCAAAATGGCCCACACACTCCGATGAATACCTGGCCTGTTTCATAGAACGGAGCAGCAAAGTACTCACTACAATCTCTTCTTTTTTACCCTTTACCTTTTCTATAATATCCTGTAGTGCTTTGGGATGGACTTCCTGCCCCCATTTTATCACATATCCCAAATTATGTACAAACTCATTAAAATGCATTAATTTTTCTTCATCAGGGTCTTCATGTATCCTATATACAAAAGGTAAATTGGTCCAAAACATATGCTCAGCTATAGTTTCATTACACACCAGCATAAACTCTTCTATTATCCTGTTAGATATTCCCCTTTCATAAGGCTCAATCTTTACAGGCACACCTAAGTCATCTAAAATTATCTTGCATTCTTGAAAGTCAAAATCTATAGCTCCTCTTGTCATTCTCCTTTTATTTAAAATTTTACACAGCTCTTCCATCAAATTAAATGTATCCACCAAATAGCTATACTTTTCCATAGTCTCGGCATCTTTATCTCTCAGTATTTTTGTTACGTCAGTATAGGTCATCCTCTCATTGCTTTTAATTACACTTTCCACAACCTTATGCTGTACTACCTTCCCAGTTTTGTCTATTTCCATAAGGCAGCTCAATGCTAGTCTATCCGTATTAGGATTTAAACTACAAATACCATTTGAAAGCTTTTTAGGCAGCATGGGTATAACCCTATCTATGAGATAAACAGACGTCCCCCTCTTTAACGCTTCTTTATCTAACGGATTTTTCTCTCTTACATAGTTGGATACGTCGGCTATATGGACACCTAATGAATAATTTCCATTAGGCAACTTGCTTATAGAAATAGCATCATCTAAGTCTTTTGCATCTTCTCCATCTATTGTAACTGTAAGTAAATTTCTCAAATCAGTTCTTCTATCATACTCTTCTTTTGGAATTTCTTCGGGTATATTTTCAGCATATTGCTGAACTTTTATAGGAAACTCTTCAGGTAAGTTATTCTTTTTTATTATGGTCAATATATCTATACCCTTTTCTCCTTTTTTACCCAATATATTTACTATTTTTCCCTCTGGATTTCTTCTTTTTTCGGGCCACTCAGTTATTTCTGCAACTACCACATCACCTGTTTGGGCATTTTTTCTACATTCCTTAGGTATAAATATATCTTGATATATACGCTTTTCTTCTGGTACCACAAATCCAAAATTTGTGCTATCCTCAAACGTGCCTATAACTACTTTATTGGCTCTCTCCAATACTCTTATAATTTCCCCTTCACATTTTTTACCTTTGTCTTCCATTTTCGTTATTTTTACTACTACTTTATCGCCATTCATGGCACCATTTAAATAGGAAGATGGTACAAATACATCTGCTCCTTCATTCTCTGGTATAACAAAACCATATCCTTTTTGATGTCCTTGAAACTTACCTGTTACAAGTCCCATTCTATCTGGTATTCCATATCTTTTTCTGCGTGTTTTAACTACCAATCCTTCCTTTTCCAAATCATCCAATACCTTTTTAAAATCTTTTGCTTCAGCCTTTGTTACAGAAAATATACCTTCTAATTCCCTTATATTCATAGGCTTATAAGCCTGCTCTTCCATAAAATTTATAATTGCTTCTTTTATATTCATTTTTTCACCACCTACTATTATCTTGACTTAATTATGGTAAAAATATTCAATATTACCCAAATTATTTATTTATAAAAAAATAAATAGAGCAACATATACCCTATTTATACAAACTGCTATCTAAATTACTTTATGAAATTTTGCACTACACATATAATTGCAAATAATATAGCTAGTATAACAGTTGTTCTTACTAACATTGCTTCTGAAGTCCTTGATTTATTTCTTGAATAAAAGCTTTCACCTGCTCCACCAGATATAAGTCCACTCAACCCGTTAGTTTTACCCGGCTGTACCAATATAACTGCTATAAGCACAGCTCCAATTATCAGTTGCAAAATTACTAAAAAAATGTGCATAGGTAATTTCCTCCTACATATTGCATTTTAAATTAACACATATACTATATTAACATATGCATCTAATAATTTCAATTTACTATTTTTTTAAAACCCGGTGTTTTTACACCGGGTCCTTTTTTACTTTCTGTTTAGATTATAAAATGCATCTAGTCCTCTGTACTCAGCTACTTCCCCTAATTCTTCCTCTATTCTTAAAAGTTGATTATACTTTGCAACTCTTTCACTTCTTGCTGGTGCACCAGTTTTTATCTGTCCTGCATTTACTGCTACTACTAAATCAGCTATTGTAGTATCTTCTGTCTCACCTGATCTATGTGATACAACTGCAGTATAACCTGCTCTCTCTGCCATCTCTATAGCATTTAATGTCTCTGTAAGAGTTCCTATTTGGTTTAATTTTATAAGTATAGAATTGGCAACTTTTTTATCTATACCTTTTTTCAATCTTTCTGTATTAGTTACAAAGAGGTCATCGCCTACTAACTGAATTTTATCTCCTAATTTTTCAGTTAATAATGCCCATCCTTCCCAATCTTCTTCTGCCATACCATCTTCTAAGGAGATTATAGGATATTTATTTGCAATATCTACATAAAAATCTACCATTTCTGCAGGAGTTAAAACTTTGCCTTCTCCCTTTAAATTGTATTTTCCATCTTCATAAAATTCTGATGAAGCAGGATCTAATGCTATAAATATATCTTTTCCTGGAGTATATCCAGCCTTTTCTATAGCTTCAACTATTACCTGTATAGCTTCTTCATTTGATTTTAGATTTGGAGCAAATCCACCTTCATCACCTACACCAGTGTCATAACCCTTGGATTTTAAAAGTGACTTCAGTGTGTGGTAAACTTCAGAGCTCATTCTAAGAGCTTCACTAAAACTTGGAGCGCCTGCAGGCATTATCATAAATTCCTGAAGATCTACATTATTATCAGCATGCTTTCCACCATTTAATATGTTCATCATTGGAACTGGAAGAACTTTTGCGTTTACTCCACCTATATATTGATATAAGCTTAGTCCCAAATATTCAGCAGCTGCTCTTGCACAAGCAAGTGATACACCTAATGTAGCATTAGCACCTAACTTAGCCTTATTTTTTGTACCATCAAGTTCTATCATTGTCTTATCTATAAGTACCTGATCAAATACATTCATTCCTATAAGTTCTTCTGCTACGTAATTATTTATATTGTCAATAGCCTTCAAAACACCTTTTCCCTTATATTTTTCAGTATCTCCATCTCTAAGTTCTACAGCTTCAAATGCTCCTGTAGATGCACCAGAAGGTACTGCTGATCTGCCTACAGTTCCATCTTCTAATACAACTTCTACCTCTACAGTTGGATTTGATCTTGAATCAAGGATTTGTCTTGCCATTACATCTACTATTTCTATATAATTTTTCATAAATTCTAACCGCTATGTAAAACAACGGTTTTTTCACTCCCTTCATTTCTTATTTTAATTAGGCGTTTGCGAAACGCTGTAACCCGCATAAATGCGGGATATTTTTTGTCGTAAAATAAAATAACTCCTCACTGATTTATGGTAAAATTGAATTGTAAAGAAACAAAATCACCATATACCTCAGAA
>NZ_LROR01000032.1:0-128932 GCF_001675205.1 Clostridium coskatii
GGTCCAACTGGAGAGACTGGTCCAACCGGAGTAACTGGAGTAACGGGTCCAACTGGAGTAACTGGTCCAACTGGAGAGACTGGTCCAACCGGAGTAACTGGTCCAACTGGAGTAACGGGTCCAACTGGAGTAACTGGTCCAACCGGAGAGACTGGCGCAACTGGAGTAACTGGTCCAACTGGAGAGACTGGTCCAACCGGAGTAACTGGACCAACTGGAGCAACTGGAGTAACTGGTCCAACTGGAGTAACGGGTTCAACTGGAGAGACTGGTCCAACTGGAGTAACAGGAGTAACTGGTGCAACTGGAGTAACTGGTCCAACTGGCGCAACTGGTCCAACTGGAGTAACCGGAGTAACGGGTCCAACCGGACCAACTGGAGCAACTATATTGTCTTCTTTAGAAAATAGTGCAGCTAACGCAGTCACTGCTACCCCAACCGTACTTCTTTCTCAGACAATATCTACGACTGGACAGGAATTAAAATTGGATTCTATGGTAGAATTGAATATAATAGTAACTACAATGGGTGCTTTTTATAATTATTCAATTTTATATGAATTACGTGAGGATGGAGCTACTATCGCTTCAGAAATAATTAGTAATGCAGGTGTTGGTAATTCAAATTTAGAAGCACACACAGAAATTCCTAATTTGACATGGACTCAAACTCCTACAGCAGGTTCCCACACTTATGATATTCGGCTTACACTTACTAGTGCTACTAATATCACAAGTGTTACTGCAAATACTAAAGCTTTGAATATTATAGGATAGAGTAAAATATAATTAATACTGGCTATTTTTTTAAATGGCCAGTATTCTAGATACAAAAAAATCTCTCCTTTGCAAACGCCAGAAAGATAAATGAATCCATAAGTATATAGCTATGCCAAAAAAAGCATAAACATCTATAGTAATTATTATTTCATTTAAACTAACCCAGCAAAAATAAATCTCAATTGATTTTTAAAAACGCTGAATTAGTTAATCTTCATTAATTGCATACCTTGCCCTTTCTATAATATATCTTATATGTTACTATATTTAGAATAATATATCAACCTATCTCATTTCACATAACAATCACTGTTTATCTCATCTCTTGAAATTTCTTTTCCATCTTCATAAGTAACTTTATAAGCTTTTGCCTCACATACCGCCTTGCCAGATCTATTTACTGTTTTCACACTATTTACAAGCTTATAGGTCTTTTTAGTCAACTTAGAATTTGAATAAATATTAAATGTAAGTTTCTTATCATCAGTTGTACATTCTATATATATAGGATATCCCAGTGTATTTTTAAATTTATAATCTATGTTTCCATAATCCACAGTAGCATCCATTCCAATACCTACATAACTCACGGGCATATTGTGGTGATCTCTTTCTGTAGGCACTATACCTGCTCCTACTACAGCATTATGAAGGGTACTTGATACCTGACACACTCCTCCTCCTAATCCAGATTCCACTTTATCACCTACAATAACATGTGCAGCTTCATATCCTCTTTCTGAAGTTCTCTCTCCTACTACTTTGTTAAAGCTAAAAGTTTGACTTGGCATAACAACAGTTCCATTCAGTGCTTTAGAAGCTACCTGTATGTTATTAGCTCTGTTTGCTGTAGAAGAAGAAAAATCCGTAGCAAAACTGGATATTTTCGTATCTATTTTCTGCAAATCTACTTTTTTTATAGCAGGCTCAACTTTTTTTATTTTAACATCAACTATAATATCCTTAATATCCCTATTTCCTATTTCCCTATCAATATCCCTAAGAAGCTTGTCCTTATTAACTTCATATCCTACTTTTTCTTTAGTAATTTGAAATTTATCGTTTTTATCTTTAGTCATACTTGCATTTACTGGTTTTTTATCACATTCACCTTGAATTTTTGATATAGTTTTTTGAATTTCTTTTTTATCATAACTGTATTCTAGAGAAAAATTTTTTTCTTTGCCACTGCTTATGATCTTATATTTGTAAGACATATCTCCACTTTTACCATAGTCAAAAGCATTTTTTATTGTATCTTCTAGGTTATAACTTATATTTAACTTTGAATAATTTATTGTATACATCTTATTGTCAATTTTAATCACTATATTCTTCTTTAATATCTCATTTATGTACTTATTCCTTAAAGTACTTACCGCTTCTTCTTGTGTTTTTCCGCTTAATTTTATACCTTCAACTTTAACTCCTGGATATATGAGCTTATTATATCTATTAACTAAAAAATGTACCCAAATTACATGTAAAGCATATATAAATAAAACTAATATACAAATAGACCTTACTGCTTTCTTTTTATTAATTTTTAATTTTTGTTTTTTTATTAATCTTTCTTCTCTGTCTATACTTTCTACCATTTACTACTATGAATCCTCCTAAAGCTCAAACTTACTTTTAATAAAAGTTAATATATACTCGAAAATGTACCCTCTTATTCCCGAATATATATTAACTTTTCACTTAGTATCTATTTAGAAGCTTTTTCTTTAAGCTTGTTAAATTCTTCTTGGGACGGATAACCTGTATTTAAATTCAAACCTTCTTCTATGGATTTTAGTGCTGATTTTTTATCTCCTGCTTTTATTTGTGAATCTGCTAGATCATACCAGTAAAATCCTACCTTTGGCATTTCTTTTACTTTCTGCTCATAATAAGGAACCACTGTCTGCTTAAAGTAATTAGGATAGAGTTCTTCTGCTGATTTAAAAGCTTTTCCATTCCACTTTAATACATCAACCATATAGGCATTGCCAGTATCATGGTTCCATGTAGCTATTGCCTTCATATTTTTTCCTGGGATATCTACTATGTCTAGTTTAGAATAATATATATCTTCATTTGATATTTTACCTAATGCCTTATTATTCCACTTATAAACGGAAAGTTGTCCTGTAGTTCCACCAATTCTTCTGCCCAGAAGCACTTCATCTTCTCCATCACCATCTATATCTGCTGTCTGTACAAAATCTATTTTAAAACCTTCTACAGGTTCATCCAAAACTTTAGTCCAATTTCCCCCTACTTTTTTTAAGGCCATTACATTTATTTTTTCATTTTCTTCATTTAACTTATATGAAGTAATAATTTCATTCGTGCCATCCCCATCCAGATCCTTTAAAAAAACATTATCCTCTTCTTTGGTATTACCCCAAGTTACAATTTGTGCATTTTTAGGCAAAAAACTTTTTACTATATTTACATAATTTGTTTTACTTTGATCTGTTTCTAATGATCCACTTTTAGTTTCTTTTTTATTACTGGATGTCGTAGTTTGTGAACTTCCAGTTGAAACTTCCTTAGCTATATTGGGATAATTTATTTTACTCTCTTTTGGTTTTAATACTTCATCATTAGTTTTTAGTCCCATAGCTTGGGCAGGTATATTAGTTATACCAATCATGCACACAGCAGCTAAAATTGAAACAGGTACTCCTATCCATTTAAACGGATGTTTCTTAAAATTTTTTATCATAATTACCCTCCTCTTTATATTTGACCCTCTTTTAATTATTCCACTAGTTCCAGGAATCCACTTAATACCTGAAATAAATTGGGCAAGTTTTATAATAGTTTCACCGTATTTGTTTTGCTCTTCTTCCTCTAAATAGGACAATACATGAGCATCACAGGCTAATTCGGAATCTTCTCTCATCTTGCTAAAAGCAAACCATATTACAGGATTAAACCAATTAATTGTTTCTAAGAGCAATATTATCCAGTTTACAAAAATATCTTTTCTCTTAAAATGAGAAAGTTCATGCAAAAAGATACACTTTTTTTCCTCAAGAGAAAGTTTCTGCACTAAATCCGAATCAATTAAAATCTTAGGATTAATAACTCCAAAAAGTGAAGGAGTCTTTACATATTTATCATAAATAATAGGTATAGATCTAGAAATATTCATAATAGCTTTGGATTTTTTTAAAATTGTAATTGTATCTGTATCTTCGCAATGAGACTGCTTTCTTACCTTTAAAAAGAATATTCCATTCATAGATAATATAATAGATAAAATTAGGATAACACCTAATGCCCATATTACACTTGCTACGTTAAAATAGTAATTAAAATCCTTAACTTTTGTTTCTTTGAAGTCATTGTTTTTTTCTAAACCAGCTTTTGGAATTTGGCTGTCACTCTTAATATTATTTTCTTCGTAGTTAGTATTTCTAACTATACTTTGAGATGTCTGAATTCTCTGAGTGGCATTTGCAAATACATTAAACTTACTTAGCGGGGTATCGAATTCAGTAGGTATAATCAACCTAATGATAAGCAAAAACCATATAAAATATTGCCAAGAGGCATTAAGTTTATTTTTTAATAAATTTTTTAATACAAGAATTATAATTGTAACTATACTACCTACAACTGACGATAACACAACCATTTTAAATATATAAGAAAGCTGCATAAAAATTGCCCCCTACTTCTTTTTTTCATCTAATATTTGTTTTAATTCTTCTATTTCCTTCTTCGATAATTTTTCATCTTTTATAAAATTGGAAATCAACAAATTGATTGAGCCGTCATAAACCTTTTTAATAAAAGATTTTGTCTCCACTTTTTTACATTCTTTCTCGGATATATTAGGGGAATATAAATAAAAAGGTTCATCTTTTTTTACATTGATAGCATCTTTAGTTACCAGTCTGCTAATAAGAGTATGAATAGTTTTGGGATTCCAAGAACTATGCTCCTTTAAAATCTCAATAATTTCGCTGGAAGTAAGGGGCGATTTTTTCCATAAAACTTTCATCACTTCCCATTCTGAATCCGATATTTTAGGTATTTTGTTCAATTTTTTCACCTCCTTCTGTACTACATTTGTAGTCTTTAATATCATACTACATTTGTAGTCTCTATTTGTCAAGCAAATTTTATACTTTCATAAAAAAATATAGGATAAATAGTATTTAACTATCTATCCTATAACAAACTTACTCTGTTTATTCAGCAGCCAGAGAATCTTCAAACTGACTATTATAAAGGTTAGCGTAAAATCCTTTCTTTTTCAAAAGTTCTTCATGATTTCCCTGTTCTACAATATCACCATTATTCATTACAAGAATTAAATCTGCATCACGCACTGTAGACAACCTGTGTGCAATAATGAAACTAGTACGATCTCTCATAAGATTATCCATTGCCTTTTTTATTCTAACTTCTGTACGAGTATCTACAGAACTGGTTGCCTCATCCAAAATAAGAACTTTAGGATCTGCAAGTATAGCCCTTGCAATTGTTAAAAGCTGCTTTTGTCCTTGAGATACATTGGAGGCTTCTTCATTTAAAATCATATCGTATCCACCTGGCAAGGTTCTCACAAAGCTATCCACATGAGCTGCCTTTGCTGCAATTTTGACCTCTTCATCAGAAGCATTAAGTCTCCCATATCTTATATTTTCCATTATACTTCCATTATAAAGCCACGTATCTTGGAGCACCATACCAAATATAGATCTCAAGTCATTTCGCCTAAAATCTCTTATATCATGTCCGTCTACTAAAATAGATCCACTATTTATATCATAAAATCTCATTAAAAGTTTCACCATAGTAGTTTTTCCTGCACCTGTTGGTCCTACAATTGCAACTTTTTCACCTGGCTTTATTTTAGCTGAAAAATCATTTATAACAACTTTATCAGGATTATATCCAAAACGAACATTTTTAAATTCTACATATCCTTCAACCTTTTCAAGTTTTACAGGATTGCAAGTCTCAGGTACTGCCTCTTCCTCTTCTAAAAATTCAAATACACGCTCTGCTGAAGCAGCAGTCTGCTGAAGTATGTTTGATATATTTGCTATTTGAGTAATTGGTTGGGTAAAGAATCTTACGTACTGTATGAAAGCTTGAATATCTCCAACTTCAATAGTCTTTTTTATGGCAAGCCATCCTCCAAACACGCATACACCTACATAACCAAGATTGCTGACAAAATTCATGATTGGCATTATCATGCCTGATAAAAACTGTGATTTCCATGCAGATTTATACAGTGTATTATTTAGTCCATCAAACTTTTCAATGCTATCTTCTTCACCATTAAAAGCTCTCATAACTATATGACCACCATACATTTCCTCTACGTGCCCATTTACGTGTCCCAAGTAGTCCTGCTGCTCTTTAAAATATTTCTGGGATTGTTTGATTATGAACATCATAATTCCCATAGATAGTGGAATTATGCAAAGTGCTACTAAAGTCATAGTAAAGCTTATGCTCAGCATCATCACAAGTACCCCTACTACAGTAGTAATGGAAGTAATTATCTGAGTCAAACTCTGATTTAGAGTCTGACTTACCGTATCCACATCATTGGTAACACGAGATAGTACCTCCCCTTGATTTGTTCCATCAAAATATTTAAGAGGTAATTTGTTTATTTTTTTTGAAATTTCCTTTCGCATCTTGTAGCTTACTTTCATGGAAACCCCAGACATAAGCCATCCTTGAATATAACTAAAAAGTGTACTTAATGCATATAATCCTGCAAGTATTATTAATATCCTAGCTATATAATCAAAGTCTATTCCAGAGCCTGATCCTGAAATTTTACCCATAATTCCCTCAAAGAGCTTAGTTGTAGCCTTGCCCAATATCTTAGGTCCTACTATGGAAAACACAGAACTTGCAGCTGCAAATATAAATACTATAATAACAGCTAATTTATATTCATTCATATATGACATGAGTTTTTTCATAGTACCTTTAAAGTTATTTGCCTTTTCACCACCATGTATCATACCGCCAGGTCCATGCTGATGTACTTTTTGTCTTTTTATTTTATATTTATCACTCATGCCAATTCCTCCTTTGAAAGCTGTGAAAGAGCAATCTCCCTATAAGTTTCACAATTTTTCATAAGCTCCTCATGAGTACCTATTCCTACTACATTACCATCATCAAGAACTATTATTTGATCTGCATCCATAATTGTAGAAATACGCTGTGCCACAATAAGGAATGTACTTGAAGTAGTCTCTTTTCTAAGTGCCTTTCTAAGAGCAGCATCCGTTTTAAAATCAAGAGCAGAAAAACTATCATCAAATACATAAATTTCAGGTTTCTTTACAAGGGCACGGGCAATAGAAAGTCTCTGTTTCTGACCTCCAGATACATTTGAGCCTCCCTCAGAAATTTCACTTTTAATTCCCTTAGTTTTTTCATTTATAAATCCTTCGGACTGAGAAACTTCTATAGCATGATTTATACCATCATAACCTACTTTTTTATCTCCATATTTAAGGTTGGATTCAATTGTGCCACTAAATAAGTACCCTTTCTGTGGTACATATCCAATTTTATCCCGAAGTTCATGTTGAGTTATTTTCTTTACATTCACTCCATCTACAAGCACTTCACCACTTGTTGCATCATAAAAACGCATAATCAAATTTACAAGAGTTGTCTTTCCAGAACCTGTAGAACCTATAAATGCCGTTGTTTTTCCAGGAAGGGCTTTAAAACTTACATTTTTTAAGGCATCTTCACCTGCTCCAGGATATCTGAAAGATACATTATTAAATTCAACAAGTCCCTGTATATTGTCTTGAAAATGTGCCCTATCTTCTGGATCTACGATTGAAATATCTGTTTCTAAAACTTCTTCAATACGCCCTGCAGAAACCGATGCTCTTGGTATTAAAATAAACATCATAGCAAGCATTAAAAATGCCATAATTATCTGCATTGCATATTGCATAAATGCCATCATGTCTCCTACCTGCATATTTGAATTTGCAACTTCATGGGAACCAACCCATATTATGAGCAGTGTAATTCCATTCATTACAAACATCATTACAGGCATCATGGACACCATCACACGATTTACAAACAAATTTGTCTTTGTCACATCTTTATTTGCCTTGTCAAAACGCTCTTCTTCAAATTTTTGTGTATTAAAAGCCCTTATTACCATCATTCCAGAAAGATTTTCACGAGTTACAAGGTTTAGTTTATCTATTAGCTTTTGTATAATTTTAAACTTTGGAAAAGCTACTGCAAATACTACAAGTATCAACCCTAAAAGCACTATAACTGCAAGTGCAATAATCCATGACATGGATTTACTTTTTCCCATAGCTCTTATTACACCACCAATTCCCATAATTGGTGCATAAAATACCATTCTTATCATAATAACCATGAGCATTTGTATTTGCGTAATGTCATTTGTACTCCTTGTTATAAGAGATGCAGTTGAAAATTTATCAAATTCCGCATTTGAAAAGTTCTCAACCTTTTCAAATACATTTTTACGTAAATTTCTGGCAAGTCCTGCTGCAGTTCTTGCTGCTAAAAATCCAACTGCAACGGTACACACACCTCCAAGAAGTGATATAAAAAGCATAGTTACTCCAACATTTATTATATATTTGCTTTGGATTTTATCCGTATTCATTCCAAGTGCCTTGTATTCTGCTTTAATTTTAGAGGCAGTCAATTGGATAACCATATTATCATCCAAACTAGATGCTTTCTTGTTTATGTCTTCAATTATTCTTAAACGCTGCTTATCTGGCATTTTAGAAATCATATCAAATAAATCTGCACTAGCCGGTATTTTCATGCCATTAAATGAAATTATCCCATTTTTCGCACTGGACTTAATCTGTTCAACACCTGAAGCATCTATTATGGATCTTCCCATTATAGAACTTAATTTGTTCATTTCATTTTTATCAACATCCTTAAGTACAAAAATAGGTTCATTTTTGAGATTTGGATACTTCTTTAAATACCTAGTATAGTCTGCATTTGATTTATCAACAGGAACATAACTTTTAGAAACTTCCTCTAAATCGCTTTTATTCATAAATATTTTTATCTTTTTCATTTGACTTTCTCTTATTGCCTGAGGTACAGAACTTACAATACCACCTTGCTGTATACCTTTATTTACAATATTAGATGTATAATCAGGAAGTGCAAGATCACACATGGCCTGTACGAACAAAAGCATTACAGCTGCAATAATCAGTCCTACAAAAGGCTTTAAATGCTTTATTAATTTAATCATATTATTGTATATTCTCCTTATATAAACACCATAATTTTACTTCAGATTATTTCTTCTTACTAACTAAATTTTTTAATATATGAAGTCCATTAAGTATACTATCAATTTCCCCTGGGGAAGCTTTATTCATCATATTCTCAAATTCTTGCTCAATTTTTTTAAAATTCCCCTGGAATCCATTTTTAAACTTATCAGTTACATCTACATAAACTACTCTTCTATCCTCATCACTTCTAGTCCTTTTTACTAGTCCTTGTTTTTCTAACCTATCTACAATCCCGGAAACAGTGCTACTTGATAGTCCCATCTTGTTACTCAAATCACTTATTTTCATCTCACCATATCTGCACAATATTTCAATAAGCATTCCTTGAGGTGCAGTAAGATTAAAATTATTAAAACTATTTTTCATGTTCTTTTTTAAAAAACATAGTATTGTTTTTATTTCCCTCATTATTACAATACTTTTATTATCATCCATGTACTCACCTCTTTTACATTTTTAATTAAGTATTCCATAATATTTTGTATTGAAATCTTTCGTATGCGAACCTTTATGTGTAAAATATTTTACTACTAATGCTTTTTTTTATCAATATCTTTTTTATTACATTATTGTTAACAAAAAAATAAAGACATAGCCTCTCTAATATCTCCCCTTTAAAAAGTAGAACTATTAGAAGGGCTAGTCCTTGGATTAACATGTTTTGCTTACTTCCATTTTAAAAATTTAAATCTTAAATTTTTTAATTGTACTATTTAAAGTCTCAGCTAATTCTGCTTGACTTTGCATATTTTTACCAAATTGAGCCATTTTCTCTGTTGCATCATTTATAGCATTTCGAATTTCATTGGTACTTTCCGAAGACTTTTGTACAACTTCAGACATGCCGCCAATAGCCTTTGTAATCTCATTTACTGTAGCTGCTATTTCTTCAGCCATAGAAGCCACTTGTTCTATATTATTAGCTGTAAGTTTAGAGTTTTCATAATATTGTTGTCCTGTACTCAAATAGTTATCCAATTGCATATTTACGCTTTTATCAATAAATTGCAGCAAATTATGACTAGTTTTTGAAAGATTATCAAAAACTTGCTGAACCTTTAATACCGTACTTTGAATTGTAGAAACTGTTTCAGAAGACTGTTCTGCTAGACTTCTCACTTCTTCAGCAACTACAGCAAATCCTTTTCCCTGCTCACCAGCCCTTTGTGCTTCAATAGCTGCATTTAATGCTAATAAGTTAGTTTGATCTGCAATACTTTCTATTACATCCGCCATTTCTTTTATTTGTAAAACTACTTTTCCATCATCTATAGCTTTTAATATCTTTTCCTCCTCATCCTTATAGATATTTTTACATTGGTTTATGGCACTTTGAGCATTTTGTTGAACAGAGAGAGCATTTTGTTGAGATTTACTTGCGGTTTTATTTTCATTTTCAGTCCTATTTGTAAGCTGTACTGTACTGGAATCTATCTCTTCTATAGATGCAGTAATTTCTTCTACAGAAGCAGTTGTTTCCTGAGATCCATCTGCTATACGATTTATGGAATTATTTATATTTTCAAATTTTGACGTCATTTCCTGAACCGTTGCAGAAAGCTGCTGACTTGAAGCATTAATATTTTTAAAATTTGCAACTATTACTTTAACTAGTGACCTTACATTTTCTTGAGCTTTGTTTAAGGAATTAGCAGTATCTGCAAATTCATCATGTCTGTTCATTTTTATAGGAGTAGTAAAATCACATAAAGATAACCTTTTGGCAAATACCTGTATTTTTAAAAGCGGTTTACATATGTATTTTGCAATGAATATTCCACAAATCACTGCAGCTGCTAACATAATTATAAGAACTATAAGGCTTATGCATTCACTCTTATTTAAATCCTGTGCATAATCACTTTGTGGAAGAATGGTCACAACTATCCATCCTGTTGCTTTGGATTGGCTAAATCCAATTACTTGAGATTTTTTCCCTAAACCACACTTAAAGTTACCATTTTTCTCATCTATAATTTTTTGTCCACCCTCAACTTCATTTTTTATACTGTGCATTATGTTACTATTATTGGAGTCTGCAATTATTGTTCCATCACTTAAAGTAAGTATGGCATATCCAGTTTCTCCGACTTTAGTTTCCGTTAACTTTTTCTGCAAAGCAGATAAATCCACATCTGCTCCCACAGCACCTTGTTTTCCATTACTAAAAGTTACTTTTTTTGCAATAGTTATAATAATCTTACCAGTAAATGCATCTTTATAAGGTTTAGTTACAAATACTTGTCCATCTGCAGCCATGGTATCTTTATACCACTGTCTACTAGTTGGATCATAACCTTCTGGCAGCTTAACACTTTCAGGATATATTAACATCTGTTTTGTTTCATCTGCTACATAGCACTGCATTATATCTTTATTGCTCTCATTTACGCTCCCAAGAGCATTCATTACATCAGCTTTATTTTCACTTATTATATTATTATTAATTGATAAAGACTGTATATTCTGTTTTAAGGAATTGTTATGTAAATCAATAAATGAAGCTTTTTCTCTTGCTATTTGACTAGTTAGTTGATAAGCCTTGTTACTTACAAGTTTTGTTTCCATGTAAAAAGATAAAAATGATATTACTAATAATGGTACTATAACAAAAAGTATCAATATTCCCACCAATTTATGCTGTAATGAAATTTTCCTTACTATAAATGTCACTCTCCCTTATTTGTAGTCATAATTATTAACAATAATGCATATATTTACACATAATTGTTGACATTATTACTAATATTATTGTTAATAATAACATTATTCGTAAAAAAAATCTATA
This sequence comes from Clostridium coskatii, assembly GCF_001675205.1. NCBI lineage: Bacteria > Bacillati > Bacillota > Clostridia > Eubacteriales > Clostridiaceae > Clostridium > Clostridium coskatii. The sequence goes on from NZ_LROR01000032.1 coordinate 11,887, forward strand.
AGCATCTTAAGCTATGAAATTTTTCATTGTACATCACTTCATTTATACTTAACAACCATATTTTTAATCACCTGATTGTTATGTCATTTATTCTCTATATTATTTAAATTACATGTTAATTTTTGTCGTATTTTACGGTACAATAAATTTATGCTATAAAATTTATAGAAATGGAACATATTATGTTGAATATGCATCTAGTTAAGGATAAAATAATAAGGTATGAATAAAATATTTTCATTAGACTAAATTTTAAATACTATATTGAAAGTGAGAAACTATATGTTAATAAATTTATTTAAAGGAATACTTATAGGATTGATAACAGGTATGCCCTTAGGCCCCATTGGTGCAATGTGCCTTAGAAACACTATCACATTTGGACGTAAATGTGGTTTAGTCTCCGGACTCGGTTCAGCACTTACAGACACTATTTATGCAACAATTGCAGCATTAGGTTTTATATTAATAGAAAAATTCATTCTTATTCATAAATTGTATTTTCATATAATAGGAGGGATTATATTAATTTGTTTTGGTGTCTACTCTTTTATTAAAAAAAGTCCGAGCAAAGATATAGATAAAACAGGAAATATAAAATCTTATTCACCTAACGGTTCTATGTTTAAAGCTTTTATATCAACATTTTTTATTGCTCTAGCAAACCCGGCAACAATTTTTTCTTTTATAGCTGTATTTACAGGGCTGCGCTTGGCACATATCGGACAAGAACCAGATCATAAATTACTTTTGATAATAGGAGTATTTATAGGAAGCATGTTGTGGTGGATTCTATTAGTATTTACCATGGGTAAATTTAATAATAAGCTTAATGTAAAAAATGTAAAATTTATAGATAAAATTTTAAGCTCGATAATAATTTTTTCAGGAGTTGTAATAATTTTAGCAGGCTTCAAATATTTTGGTCCAATGAAACCTCATTTTATATTACATTCCAAAATATTTAAAATATTTTTAAATATTAAATATAATATGTCAATACATCATTAAAAGTGGAGAATATACCTTAGGCATTTCAAAGAAATAACCAGTCAATATGTTAGCCTATTTTTTATAATACTGCATCGGTAGAACCCTTAGATAGGATTCACTATCTAAGGAACCTTCCTCCTTGTCTTATAAAAAACATCCGTCGCATCTTTAACTGGCTATTTTCTTTCAAATGCCTTATTCTCCACTTTTCATATATCTAAATAATAATTTTTCAAAACATTTACATTAAATTCTTAATCTTAAATAAACAGTCCTTTACTTACATTTCTCTATTGCAACATTTACTCGAAATGAAAGACCATCTATAATCATTTCCACACATATAGTCTTATCTGCATTTGATGAAGCTTTAAAATTTCCATACATCAATGTAGGGGTTGATATATCTATCCTAATACCTTCATTTGAAAATGATGTGGATGCATTGGCTGTAAGCATATTTGTAAGCTCTTCAATTGCACTTTGTGCCATTTCATCTAATTCTTTAACTGGAGCTCCCATCATCATCTTAGAAGCTATAGCTTTTGCATTTTCTATAGTAGTTTCATATATAATGTTACCTTTCAAATCGCCTACAATTCCAATAATAATTAAAACTCCCATACTTTCTATAGTCTTTCCCCTAAGACTAATCTTTCCTCTTTTTATATCATTTATTCCAAGTTCAGGCATAACATTTAAAAACGCATCAAAAAATGGATTTATATATTTGACATCCATTCTCCAGACCCCCTTTGAAATCCTACGTTTACATAGATCTCACCAAATTCAGTATTAGCTACAGAAGATGTAGTTGTATCTAATTCTGCTTTAGATATATTTATGGAATTTCCATAAAATATACTTGGAGGTGCTACACGCAGTCCTAACAATTTATCTTTTCTATTGAGTACAGAGGATGCATTTCCTGCTACCATGTTGCAAATTTCTCCCATAATGTTTAACATTTCCTCTGCATCTTTAGGCTTTCTCCTTAATGCAAATTCAGAAAGTTTCTCTGCAGTATCATAAGACATGTCTAGCAACATTCTTCCTGAATACTTACCTATAATGCCCATAACAACTGATATCCCCCTGGATACTAGCTCTACATCCGAGTTACTCTCTTCGCCAAACTTTGGTACTGTTTTCATTAATTTATTAAAAACATCCATAAAGGACTCTTTATAAACCTTGTAATAAACTTCATCAAGATCCTTAAATAATTCATCATCTGCCATTATTCTATTTATCAATAAAGTAAGTTCTTCAGGGTCAACCGGTTTTTGAATATATCCACAAGCATGATTTTTTTTAGCTTTTTTCACTATTTCATCATCCATCATTGAACTTACTATTATGACATTTATGTTTGGATCTATAGAATGAATTGCTTTAGTACATTCAATACCATCTGTACCTGGTATAGTCATATCCATTGTTACAATATTTGGTCTTAATTTACCTACCACTTCAATAGTCTCTTCAAGGGAAGTAGCTTCACCAACAACATCAAATCCATTATCAGTAAGCATATCCCTGAGTAATGCAATTGAAAAAGGTGAATCATCCACAACTACTACTTTAATATCTTTCATAATTCCACCAACTTTCTTAATTTAAATGTTATTCCTTTATTTTCTACACTTTAGATAATCGACTTACTTATAATTATATTAACATATTTTTTGTAGTGTTTCCAAAAAACTTTTCATTTATGTTGAATTTACTTATATTAACTTATTGACATTTAATGTTATATAAAATTTCATAAAAATTCATATAAATAAATTTTAAATAATACTTTTTTTGCAAATTTATTTATATTCTCCAATAGAAAAATAGAGCTTTTATCCCAAATATCTTTAAAGCATAGAAGCTTGTACATTTAATGTGAAAATTCATTAAATTCTGAATTTTAATTTTACAATATAAAAATCTTTTAATTTTAGTGATAATTTTAATTGACATTTTCTTTTTATGAGTATATAATAATAAAGGGGTTGGTAACTTTGAATAAACTAAAAGATAAGGAATCGATATTAATAACTTCTGATGTTATTGAAGAATGTTTATCTGAATCTCTAGATATTATTGAAAAAGAAACTGCATCACATAATAAAAGTAAAAAACAAGTGAAATAACTTTGTATAGTCTATTCTATTTTTATTTTAAAAATAGAATAGACTATACAAGGTTTATCCTTACTACATATAATTATCAAATGGATATCTTTATATAATAAATTTTCAATTCAACTTTGACCTTTCTTTTCTCATTTTATTTACCATGCAAATAATTAACTCAACTTTGTTAGTTAATAGTTAAAAATTAGGAATTAATAGTTAATGTGGATTTTTTGTAATAGCTAAAAATCATTTCTCACTGTCAATTGTCCACTTTCAACTAATCAAAATTTTATATGTACAAAAGTTGAGTAATTAATATAAACTGTCATAATATTATCTAGGACGCTATATAAAATAAAATCAAATTCTCGCTAAAAATAATAGAAGAAAAAAATATGCTATCTAGCCTATATCGATTAATATATAACATAATACAACAGTTATAGACATAAATAGCATTAAAAAATGCAAATGCACTTTTGATATTAACTAAATGAATAAATTTAAAGAAGTGATCTCATTTTAGACAAGCATTAATTATAAGAATAAAGATTATCCCAAATAATTTCTTCTGAAATATTTTTGATATACCCTTTTTAATTTAAAGTAAATACTAAAAAGTAGGTGTAATTTTGCCCGTAACCTCGTATATATTTATTTTAGGGTATGAAGATCGTGTAGTTCCTAAATTTTGATAACTTAAATCACTGACTAGAAATTTTATAGCATTTGGATCTATAGTTCCGTAACAAACTACATCCGAATTACAGAAACATACAACATCCGTACAGCATAGAAAAGCACAATTTCCACTTGGATCTTTAAATCCTAAACTTGCAAATACCTTAACACTTCCAGTTACTTTTGCACTATTCAATGCTATAGTACATCCATTGGAAAGTGTCGCCGTACATTTACCACTTACCTGAGTAACAGTAAAATTAGTGTGCTGAGAAACACCAGCATGTAAATCCCCAGGTACAAATGTAAAATCAGTAGGAACACTAATTAAGCAGCTAAAAGTTCCCGGAGTACAGGATGGCGGTATAGCCGAATCACAATTACAGCAAGTATAAGGAACGCTTTGTTGTAAGGTTTCCCCAGAACCAGATTCAATTAACCCCTCTAGTTCCTTTTTTTCATCTTCACTTAAATCCACAGCTAATTGATTTTTAGTTATATTATCTACTTCCATCACTATTTTCTGAATGTCTTTCAATTATTATCTCTCCTTTTAAAAGTACTTTTTTCTACACTAACATTTTACATATCAAATTTTTAATCATTACAATTTCAAATATTTTTTGTTATAATACTACAACCTTCAAGCATATTTTATATATATAAAATAATTCTCCACAAGAATTATTTTCATGAAATTTAGCGGTAAAAAATCTGCATATATATAGTTAACTTTAAAATTAAGCTTATAAAAATTCAAATTGTAATTTTACTAAAAAAACTTCTAGCACATAATTTATGTTTAACATCATCTGGGTGAGCTAATGTGTTCCTTTAGAAATCAATAACCATATCTAAATTCATTATTATTGCTCACAATTAATACGACTTGCTACATAAACATTTTGATTTTGAGTTAGTCTTATAGTTAATATCATAGCCATTTTTTGGCTGATTGTTTTAAAAAACGTTTTTCCGTTAAAATTATTGTAAGTACTTTGAATATCTTTTATGTTTATTTCCTCGAAACTAGCATGAATAAGATCGCATGATATTTTAGACGGTTCATTATAACTTTCATAAAAAATTTGCTCACAGTTTTGAGCATTAGCTAATGCAGATTTATTTTTATAATTTTTTTCAAACATCAACGGGTTGACAATATATTTAATTTTAGTAACACAATCAAAGGGAACTTTTATTACAATATTCTTAATTTGTCCATTCAAATCAGTATTATCTACCATTGATTCTGAGTACTCAATACTCTTTTTTACAATTCCACTTAAGAAAAGTTTCCCCATATCAGGAATTAAACTACATTGAGTAATAAAAGCTGTTCTCCTAATAGACTTTATATAGGCAACTGGTTTTGAAAAACTCACAGTATTTTCAATATTAATTCTAATAGCAGATTCTGATATTATAACAGGCAATCTTACAGGAAAAAGCCCATTATTGACAAAGGGTTTTACTATATTGCTATTACATTCTACAATCATTTTAGATTTGCACATATTTGATTTTAAATCAGTAGATTTCGTTTCATCAGTTTTCATCTTAACATTAACTTTTAATTTCTCCTTATGGAGTTCACTATTTTTTCTAACCTTAATTTTATTTTTAGAAGTATCCTTCTGTTTTGTTTTAACACAGTATTTATTATGTTGATTTTTTTCTGCATTTGAAGAAGTTAAATATTTCTTGTTTTTAAATTTACTTTTTCGCATATTCTTGCTCCAATTTTGCTTTCCATCTATAATATGCATTTTAATATATTTTGTTGACTTAAAGGACTGGTTATAAATAACCAGCCCCTTTATAAATAATTACTATTTTCTTTGAATAAAATCATTAATGGAAAAATTCCAATTAGATTTTAATGGCATATCATCACTTCTAGTTGATTTTTTAATATCATTTCTACCACAGCACTTGCCAGTTTTATCATCTAAAGACCAAACTTGCTGCTTTTGCAATAATTTTAAGCATAGATATACTACTGACTTATCAGTAAACTCTTGAAATTCTTCTTCATTCCTAAATCCTTCAATTGGCATGCCCTTATCGTCAATATCTGCATCAAAAATTGCAGACCATTCAAGTTCACAAAAAACAGGCTCATTAAAAATTTCAATATTTCCCCTGTCTGCTTCTCTTATATTTTTTCCTTTTCTTTTTGCATCAAAATATCTAGCTACTACTGGAGGAAGATTTGGAAAAACTCTTGGTAAATTAGTGAAATTTACTTGAGTGTATGCTTTAATTGGAATATGAACGGTAGTATCCCTAATAGCTCCACTTATCCCAGAACGAGTTATGCATTCTTTTGCAGCATATTCTATATTTTTTCTTATATAGCCTTGAATAAAAACTTTATCTGTTGGAGCGATATATCTGCATTCAGTTAAAAATATTTGTTTTTCTATTCTTTTTATTTCATAAGCAGGCTCATTGAGTCTGATTTTTGATTCTGAATCCAATTGAACTACAAATTCTGCAAGAACCTTTGGAACCTTGTATGCTCCTCTTGGTAAAGGATAATTATTAGCACCTGATAGTGTATCTGCACTTATAACTCTAGCACTACAAGTAGGTTCAGGACAAAAATTAGCATTATCCATTTTATTATCTCCTTCTTAAAAGTTTAGGATATTACTACAATAATTTATATCCTGATATTATACTATTCTAAAATTTCTAAAAGTTACACTTATTAAATAAAAATATAAATTCTTTTACTGTAAATATATGTTATGAAATTTTCTTAACTATAGTATAATATAAAAAATCACAACTATAATTTTCAAGCATAATATATAATGTAAATATTGTATACTTTTTAAAAGGAGGAAGGTTATGTCAATAAGCTTTAATAAATTCGTACCACGTCCCGGACGTGTAAATAAGCAAGGATGCCTACCAGATCCATCAGAATTAGTCTGTGTCGAGGTACCTAAGGTTTTTGACCAATGTTTGATTAAAAAATGTCTATCCTACTGTGAAGGACCTGACACAAATACTACAGATTGTGAATTAAGGAGTAATCCTTTAGAAAATCCTAAAATATTTTTAGGATGTAGAGATTTCAAAATTTCATTAAAATCTGTAGAAAAAATACCTATACCAAGAAAGAAAGATTATAAAAAACTAGTAATATGTTATGTGATATCATTTTATGCTGATTATGTTGATTGCAATGCAGTAAACAAAAGTGAATTTTTTGAAATTAACAGGGAAGATGTAATTTGGAATTTTTATTGTCCTGATTCTGTTGCTAAAATGTCAAGCAGTAGAATGCATTCTAAAGGATTAGAAGATTGTGATACAAGTATGATAAAACTTGAAATGGTAGCAGATGCACTTCATGGAGAGATAACTAAATGTGATGATAACAAATTTTTAGATATCACTTTAGGTTATTATATAGTAGTCAAATGCCAAATAATAGTTCAACTTTTAATACCCGCTTATGATTATTGCCCAATACCTAAAGAACCTTGTCAGCCTGAACCAGAAGAAAATATCTGTAATAGATTTAATAAATCTCCTGTACCTAAATTTTATCCAAATCAAAACTTAGAGCCTCTATTCCCAGAATCTGATGAAGGTGAAGACGAAGCAAATGACGATGAAATGAATGGATGTGATTATGGAGAGAATGACCCTATGGAATGATTGAAAATCTAGTGTACAAGTAAACTTATGGATAAAAGCTTACTTCAAAATAACGTTAAATTTTAACTTTACTTATTATAATATTCATAATAGAGTAAAAACAATCATTATGGATCATGTGTAAATTATTTTTAAAATTAAACTTACCATGTAATTTTCCAAGAGAGCATTTTTTATCCTTATGATTAGATACACTCAAACTAATATAAAAAATCATATTTATCACCACAGTGTCAAACGGCATTTAAATAAAGATGGGATTACAGATATTATGCCTTACTAAAAAATCCACCTAGGACCTTAAACTCTAGGTGGATTATTTTATTATTTCTTTTTAAATAACTTATCTACAATAGATTTATTTTTTTCAAATTTCAATTCCTGTTTTACTTTTAAATTTTCTTTCATTAAATAAGTAATTTCTTGTTTCAATCTATTATTGTTCCTTTCTTTCTTGTCCAAATTACCTTGTAACTTATTAATAAATAGTTTATAATTTTCCAATTGATTTTTTGTATTTTCAAGTTCTTTTTGTATATTTTCTTTTACCTGTATAAAAAAATCATAATTTTCTTTCAGTACCTTTTTTTCTCCACCAATTTTAATAAGCCTATTTTCATATTCATTTATATTAAGTTTTTTTTGTTTTATTTCCTTATTTAAAAAATTTATTTTTTCTTTAAGAATATTGTTTTCATAATATATGGTTTTTGATTTTTGTTTTAGTCTCTCAACATATTCATCATAATTAGACATATCAGATTTTTCTTTGCTTAATGCTTTAACTGTATTTTTTGAAATTTGTTCAAAGGAAATAATTTTTAAACTGGTATTTTCTATCCCATATACTATATAAGCATCATTTAACTTTTTGTTGTCTAAAAAAACATATGCATTAATTGATTCCTTTAAATCTTTATTAATTTCAATAGGCGTTTCCCACTTATCTAGATTATATTTTGAACAAAATACATTATCTTCTTTAAGCCAAGAAGTAAATAAAGTATCCTCTACCGAAAATATAATTGGTTCAACAGGTTCCTCTTTTCCTGCATAGATTTTATAATTTTTCATATTCATAGTATCTTCTTCAATACATACATGCTCCAATGAATATGTAAAATTCTCTTTCATCTTATTGATTATATTTATAGTATAGTGAGTTTTTAAAACTTTAAATGTTACATTACTGCCATGAATTCCATAAAGTCTCTTTGAATCTGTCCATAGTCCTTCCTTATATTCAGAATAACCAAGAGAAAGTTCATCTTTGTTATTTGAAACAAAAAAAATTTTGATTAAATTTTTTTTTTCAGCATAAACTTGATAATATGTCTTAATTCTATCTGACAAAACAATATATTGTATATTATACTGCTTTACTTTTTTTCCATCCCATATGCAATGTTTTAAAATTCCACGGTTACTACTGCCCTTTGATTTAAGCAAATAGAATATATGCATTTTATCCTGTGAAATCAAAGCTTTTAAAGTCTGAATTTCAAAATCATTTTTTTGTATATCACAAATTTTTTCTCCAAACCACTTTTCATCTTTTCTAGTACAATATCTCAATTCACATTTTTTATTTGCATATACTATATGGATAGTTTGGTCTTGTATGCATATAGAAAACTCAACTACATTAGTATCAATAAGTTTTTCCTCTGTCCATTTTCCATTCTCATATATTATTTTATACATCAACTCACTTGAACTATTTAAATAAACTTTCCACATATTATTATTACTGCCAATAAATACCCACGGATAACTATTTCCCATATTATTTCACCTCTTTTATTTCCATAAAAAAATTTATTAAATCACAATTATGTCAATAAAACATAATATATAAGTGATAATTATATATTTTTCTATTATATTAATATTTAAAAGGAGGATAATTTATGTCCATTAATTTTAATAAATTTGAGCCACGACCTGGTCTTGTAAACAAACAAGGACAATTACCTGATCCTTCCGAACTTGTTTGTATCGAAGTTCCAAAAATATTTGATCAATGCTTAATCAAAAAATGTCTTGTATACAGTGAAGGACCAGATACAGATAAAACAGATTGTGAATTAAGGAGCAATATCATTGTGAATCCAAAAAGATATATAGACTCCAGAGATTTTAATATAAAATTAATTTCTATAGATAAAATTCCTCTAAAAAAGAAAGAAGGTTTTAAAAAAATAATTCTTTCTTATATAATTTCATTTTACGCCGATTACGTAGATATTAATGGTGTGAATAAGAGTGAATTTTATGAAATTAATAGAACAGATTATATAGAAAGCTTATATTGTCCTGATCCAGTTTCTGAAGCTTATAGCAGCATAAAAACCAAAGATCAGGATTCCAATATTATTAATTTGGAAATGGTTGCAAATGCATTAGACGGTGAACTTATCAAAGATAACGATGGTAATTACGTACTTGATATAACCTTAGGATATTATATTGTTGTAAAAAGTGAATTTGTTGTACAGCTTCTTATACCAGCTTACAGTTACACCGTGATTCCAAAAGAAGCTTCTGGAGAAAATGCTAAAGAAAACCCACGTGAAATATTCGAAAAATCTCCTGTTCCAAAATTCTATCCTGAGCAAAATTTAGAACCGCTATTTTCCTATTATAACAAAGAAGTTTCAAATGATGATTTCGACAAAAATCATATGGAATAATAAAAATGATAGAATAACACTATCATAAAACAAATAAATTGCAAAAACTATCATCACCATTTTTTAATGAAATCATATATTATAGTAGAAGATAATAGCAAGATTGCCAATATATTTTGATGTTATTTTTAATCAACTTATTTCATTTTTTAATATAAAAAGGAGGATTTTATCCATGAATTCTATGTCAAGATATTATTATAAAGACGATTGCAACCCTTGCAAAGAGGATTTTGATCCTTGTAAAAGCAAAAAAATAGGTGCTACCATTATAAAATGCAGCTGCCCTAATTCAATTACAATACCAGCTGCCACAGTTTTAGGAACAGCCTTTACTCTTACTTCCTTAACAATAAATGGTTGCAAATTCGATAATCCATGTATTAAGCTTGAATTTGCCAGTAACCTTGTTGCAGCCGTGGCATTTACTGGTACTATAAATTTCCAAGTGTTTAAACAATGCAGGAATCAAATTACACCTACTCCTGTTGGACCAGCTTACACTTTTAACTTAGTAGCATTACTTTCTAGTCAAACATTTTCCTTCTTCGTTTGCGATTGCGACTGCAGCTGCTTTAACGATTGCTGTACGTATACCGTAGTGGCAACTGTTACTAGTGCAGTTACCGTTGGAACGCTTTCTATAAACAATGCTATGCTAGGAGCAATAGTTACATCTGGATCAGAGTCATGCTGCTAATAAAATTACTATATAACTCAAGGGCAACCTTGAGTTTTTTCATATAAACAAATTTAATATACACATACTGTACTGTTCAGTGTTACAGGTATCCCTAATAATCAATTTACAATATTTAAAAACAATACTCTTGTGCCCAGCACAATTATGGTACACTGCCTTCATTTTTGCCCTCAAATCATGTAAATAGACGATTATTTTAACAAATAGAAAGTTTACTTAGTATCTGTTAAATTTGTTACTAATAGTTTCCCAGTAATCAGAGTTTTCCAATCCTAATCTCCATATAGAAACTCCACCTAAATCATAATTATTTACAATGTCTAGCTTATATGAAATGCTTGTACTATTTTCAAAATATACAGTATGATATACACCTAAACTATCAGTATAATTGAAGTATGGACTTTTAGCTGCAGAATCCCATTTAACTTGAGCACCTTTTTGTGAAGCTATATTATATGCTTGACTTATGCCATAAGATTTTGCTTTTGCTCCATTTGATGGCCAATCATAAGCATAGGCTGCTAATCCCAATAGTATTTTATCTCTAGGAATAACTGTAATTGCATAATTTATTACATTTTGCACCCATCCTATAGATGCTATGGCACCAGGTGCTCCGCCAGACCAATGTTCATCATAAGTCATCAATATAATCTTATCTGAAACCTTTGCAAGTGCAGCATAATCATAAGCTCCAATCCAGCTCTGCCACATACTATCACTTGTTTTAGCAGGAAGCGCTATTGTCACTTCAAATCCTTGTGGATTCAGCGTATTATATAGTTCGGTCATAAATGTGGTAAAATAATTTCTATCATAATAGTAAACATTCTCTATATCAATATTTACACCTTTATAATTGTTTGCTTTTAAACTTTGTAATATATTATTTATAAGTTTTTGCCTATTTGTTGAATTTTCCAGTACACCTTTTGCTGTATCTGCATTAAAACTATTTGATACCATGGCATATGTCTTAATTTTGTTATCATTTGCATAGTTTACCTGATTATATGGTACTAAACCTTTTATATTACCTGTACTATCCATAATATAAGTATCTGTAGCAATTGAATCAATTGCCTGTGAATGATTTATTATAGAATTATAGGAAGAACTATCTCCTACATAATAGTAAGTAGTATATCCTAGTACAGTTTTATTTGGATACAAAATAGATTGTACTAAAGTATCTGGTATAGCAAATGTACCACCTAATATCTTTAATGAAGCTATTGAATCTATCTTTGATCTGATTAAGGACTGTGCCTTAGTATAACTTTTACTAACTAAAACAATAGGTGCAAAATCTTTTGCTGCTGCAGCTGAAGCACATAAAGCATCTGGAAAATCTCCCCCATATGCTAAATATAGATTGTTAAAATTAAAATCTTCCAAAAATTCATTTATTACATTTAAATTTGTTTCATATCTATCTATTCCACTAAGTCTTTTCATATTAGGTAAATCTTTAACAACATTAGCATTAATTACATCAGTACCACCAACTACATAACTTTTAGAAATACTATTATTACTTATATAATATTTAACACTATCAGGCAATATCTTACTTTGTGTAAGAAGTATTGGCATTTGTTTTGCCGCTGCTATAGAAGCTATAGATAAAGCATCTGGGAAATTTTCTCCTGAAGCTAGTACTACTCCATTACTTGTACCTATATTTTCTGCCACCTTAGTGCTCGTTTCATATCTGTCCTGTCCACTTATACGTGTAACTTGAATATTTAGGGCAGTTAATTGTTCTTCAATATTTTGGGATACTGCGCCATTACCGCCTACTATAAAAACATTTTTAGCTCCTAATCTTTTAATTTCTTCATCTACATTAGAATTTAAATTAGTACCTTCTGTTATTAAAATAGGTGCATTATATTTTTTTGCAAGAGGTGCTGCAGAAATAGCATCTGGAAAATTTTCTCCTGAAACTAAAACCACATACTCTGATTTTTCAAAATTACTTTTCGAAACATTTACCGAAGTTTCATATCTGTTCATTCCACCAAATCTGATATTGGACGGAGCTGCTGCTGAATCTTGCGCTGCCATAAAAAATGTTATAAATAAAAAACAAAATAAAATACATATTTTTTTCAATTTATCTCCCCCCAATATCAATTAAATATCAATTAAATTATCGAACACAATATGCATAATTTGAAGAAGTATGTTCATTCCTGCATATCATATTAATGGGATTTTATAATGTGTATTCCACTTAATAAACAGAATTCTTAGCATCAGATGGAGTTTTGACTCTATCTGATGCTTATTAACAGGCTTCTTAGTGCTTCAGCACTTAGAAGGCGTTATCCTTTAGGAAAAATCGTTATCCAGGGGCATAGCTGCTCGCAACGTAAACTTGGAAAAGGGGAGTATTAGAGCCGCTAGTCATCGGATAAATGGGGGGATTATAGATTATCATTCCTTTAGTTAGATTTGTTTCAAAAGCTAAAAAGTCATTTTGAGAAGTGCTTTTAATCGCGTAAGAAGGTTGTCCAATCCATCTAATGCCGCTATATTTTTCTATATCATTACGTAAACTGCATGTACTGCATAAAGTTTCTACAACGTCACCTCTATTACAATTTTTATTAAATAATGTAAAATTATACTGCAATTTTTATATATTTGCATAACATTGTGAATATTTTTATGCTTAATTTCTACATGAAATAAATTTGATGTTCTCACTCCCCCTGGGAAATCATATATAATAATATTTTGTTTTTGTAATATCATATAATTTACAGATTTCTTTTTTGAAATGATCATAATATTTTAAATATGCATAGTATATATAAACAGAGTTCTTGGCATCGGATAATGGGATAAACAGATTTTTTAAATAGGAGTGAAGAAATATACAATGAAAAAATTTCAACCTTTCCATGGTGTGATTACCATGATTAATGACTTTTTCATAAGTAAGCGTGAAGAAAGCGCAGGATGTTATAAATTAATATCTGTAGAAAACAGACTAGGTGATTTGGTAAATTTTATTGTAGGACCATCAACTTATTTTGTAGATCATGTAACAGTGTCAGTTGGAGATACAATAACTGGTTTTTATAATGCGAATGCAGCTGTTCCTCTTATTTTTCCACCACAATTTAGGGCAATTGTTATAGCACGAGATGTTGAATACCAAAATGTAAATGTAGACTATTTTAATAGTAACTTAGTGAGCAGTGACAATAAGTTAAAATTAAACATTGAGCCAGATACTGAAATAGTTCTGGAAAATGATCAAGACTTTACTAAAAATCCTGCAAATCGTAATCTAATCGTATCTATGGAGCTTCTACGAAGAGTATACCAGCTCAAACAACGCCTTATAAAGTTGTTGTTATTTGTCAAATATAATATTTAACCAAAAATACTGCAGTTACTTAAAACTACAGTATTTTTGATTTATTAACAATATTTAATATATTTCTATTATTAATTGCAACTCTTGGAATCTTAATTTGATTTTTTGATACTCCTTTATTAAACAAGGATTCCTTTACTAAGTTAAAAGTGTTTGGTGCCAAAAGCATTACTTTTACCCTACCTAATCTCTTATTATTCCTTGCTCTATCATAGGCCAAGTTTGATTTTCTTATTTCATAATCCAATGTCTCTTCTAATAGCTTGACTTTATAATTAGGTATATTATTTTTAAATTCAAAATAAAAACTGTACCTTCCAGGTGTAATTGAGTTATCTGGTATCGTAGTATAATCTACTAGGTTTAAGTCTAATTTTTTCATTGTATTTCTTATTGCATTAGTCAATTGTTCTTCATTAGTCTTTTCTGCTGCCATATTAAGTACTTGATTTTTCCTATATAAAAATTCAATTTCTGGACAATTATTATAAAAATCCACCACCTTAATAACATCACCCATTCTGTATCTATAAAGGCCTGCATAATTAGTAATAACTATTTCATATTTTTCTCCTATTTCTAATTCATCTAAGCAAAAGGTATCCTCGCTTTTTTTATTTTTCTCTTTAATAGGAATAAACTCATAAAAAACAGTGTCAGGAATAATTACATATCTTATCTTATTTACATAAGGATTAATTCCAATCATAGCTTCCGTAGCAGCATAACCTGGAGAATAGATTGGGAGTGAATTAGTATAATAGTTAACTTTATCATCATATATTGAAAAGTTTGCTCCAGTTACTGTAGCAATATAGGCCATATTAGGCCATATTCTAACGCTTATCCCCTTAAATCCTTTCTTAAATTCTCTCTCTAATTGATCAGCCCTACTGGCATTAGGTGAAAGATGCTTATTTAAATTTATTCTAGTATTTTCATCAATATTTAAGCTGCTCCTTATGCATCCTCTTCTTATATCCCTTACTAAACTTTCATATTTACTCTCCAAGACTCTAAATAAATCTAAAATATTGGAGATAAAAACCCCACTTATATATAAAAGTTTAACTTCTTCTAACGCAAATAATAAGTGAAGGTAAAGAGCATCTTCCCTATCTTTTATTGTCATAACTTCTAGTGGCGAAGTATATAAATATGGCAATATATACTTTATACCATTCATTCCTCCAGAAGTAGCAGAGCATATTGGAATCCCACCTTTAGTGTAAGTTGTCATAACTATATCAGCTATCATTAATCCTTTTCCATAATTCCAATTTTCCTTAAAGTTATCATAAGAATATTTATTAATAAGAAGTGCCATATACTTTGAAGCAATTTTTCTACCTCTTTTAGTACAAGGAATTAATTTTTGTTTACCTGTAGTTCCTGATGTATGGCCAAAGTATTCCACATTGTCACTTGTTAAAATATTCTTTTGACCATTTGCCATTCGCTCTATATAGCTTTCATAATATCCATATTGTGTTAGTGGAACTTGTTTTTTAAAATCATCTATGGACTTAATATCTTTAAAATTAAACTTAATCCCTATTTCACTTTTAGCATTTGATTTTAATATTTTAAATAGTACTTTTTCATTCACCTTTCTACAATTTTGTGTTTGTCTATTAAACCTTTTTTTTACTATTCCTCCACCTTCTATAGAAATTCTATAAAGTACCTTGCTTATTATACTCGTAATAATGCACTTCCTAATTATTTTATCTTGGTTCTGGCACTAACATAACTTCTAAAGCTGGAGATTTTCCAACCAGACCAACTGCATACAAGGTATAGTAATTATTAGGATCCAATTTAACATTTGGAACAGTTAATACTATATTCTCCCTGCCAGTAGGACTAACTGTGAAAGTATACGTTCCTGTAGGAACACAGGCATAATCTGTAATACCTTTATAACCAACATCAGTAAATACTTTTGTACCATCAGACAACTTTACATCAACAGCTGGTGCATTTGGAGAAAGATGAACAAATCTTACACAAGGTCTTCCAAAGTTCTGAGCAGTAGTTGGTTCCTGTATAGGGTATAAGCTAATATTAGGAAGAGTTCCTATTACAGCTGCATTAAATACAGTATTTCCAGGAATATTTAAATTAGTATTTATAACAGGGTTTGTCATTTGTCCTGAGGGATAAACCATAATATTGTAGCTGCCAGAAGCAACAGAAATATACTGTGAGAGTTCCTTATAGGAAAGATTTTTTACGATAAGCTCTCCATTGGCATAAACATCTACAGCTGGTGCATTAGGTGCAGCATGAAATACCCTAATAGAAGAATTCATTTGATTAGCCCTATAATAATTATTTATTCTACGAGCATATGGACAATAAAACATAAACCTTCTCCTTATATTTTTAACCACTATTATAATACTAAATAAATATTGAAATGTTCACTTAATCTTTCTTACTTGATATTTAGCAAAAATAATTTACCTACTGTTCCTTACTATACCAACTTCTGATAACTGATGTACTTTCTTCACTAGGATAATAGCTTTTTTCTCCCTCTTGGCTACCTATTGCAAATACAGAGAACCCTAGAACCCACGGTTCATTCTCAAACTCTATCTTGTAAGCCTCAAAGCACCTAGCTTGCTCACTGTTATTTACAATCTTATTTTTTCCTGAATCCCATGGATGAATAGAAGCCCCGTTAGTCTTAGGGAATCCAAGTTCTCCAAAGAAAATAGGTTTATTCCATTTATCATAAAAGTTTTTTATTTCTCGTTTTATATTTTGATTTCTGACTTGTCCTTTATTAGGTTCTGCCTGAGAACATTCTATTGCGCTTACAAGATTTTCAACGGTATTTGTATCATTATTTGTAAGCTCAAAATAAGCTGCAATAGATATAAAATCTAATTTTGAAAACAGCTTATTATTTAGCTTATTTTTATAGTCAGTAATACTTTTAGGATCAAAAGATGCTGTATCCCACCTATTAGTTCTATAAGTTACTAATCCTTTATAATATGTTCTAACATAATCTATAGTATCACACCAATTCTTTTCTTCGGGTTCTATATTTACAAAGTTACTTCCTATGTTTAGTGCATCTACATTATATGGATTTGCAATATCGTCTATTAATGGTTTGAGTACATTTACCTTCCAATTTGAAAAGAAAGTGCTTATATTATCAGGATTCCACTTTGTCTCATTTTGTGTGCCTTCAGCGATCCAAGGATAGGGCTCTAATATTATGTTTATATCCTTACCTTTAAGGCTTGTTTAATGTTATAATCTGTAGATAAATTACCTGATTTAATCTTTTTTCCGCTCAACATCCTATTTTCATTACTCTTAATGTTAAAGTTCAATTTGTATTCTTTATTCAAAACCTTACCTTTTGTAGAATGTACCTTATTTCCAATGTTCAATATATAACTTTTCCCTGCTGTATATCCACCTTTTGGAGCTGTCACTGTAATTGTTCTGCCATCTTGTCCCAGCTGTAATCCTACATTTACTTTAGTGCCTTTACTGTCTGTTACTGTTATACCTTGTTTAGTCAAATCGTCAAATCCAATATCACTTGTAAATTTAATTGTCCATGTTTTATTAGAATCTACTGTTTGATTATCTGTAAAGCTTGCTGCCTGTACATTAAAGGATATTAGAAAAAAAAGACTAAAAATAGCTGTCATTAAAATTACATTTTTGAATTTGCTAACCATATTATAGTTATTTACATATTTAATAATTTTCATTTTTCCTCCTTAACCTTCTTTAAATATAGGGACAGCTAATTAGCCATTCCCTTATATAATGCAATAGTCTAATAAGCTAATACTCGGCAATTCTTTCGGGTCCAATTACCTTTTCTATCATCTATATAATATGGTAATTCCAATTTGTCTAATAATAGACTTAAAACATTTACATTAAGTATTTTCTTTCCCTGATCCAATGAATTAATATTAGGTTTGAAATTTGGACAACATTTTTGATTATCAACTTTAGTATAAAAACAATAAGCACCATCATTTCGTCTGTCCATGCCTAATACAGCTTCTGCTACTGTGTTTAGTTGTCTTTCACTAAAAACTGGTTTTACAACAATTTCCCTTTTTAAAAAATCATGCTGTTGGCCATCTTTAGCAAACCACTCAATCCATTTGTTAATAATTCTAACAATATACCTTCTAGCATAAAATGGAGAACTTAAGTCATAATTTGATTGCTCCTCAAATAGTTCTTTTGCATAGGCTAATGATAAAGGATACTTTTTGCCTAAACTTTCTTCAATGGTATTAATATGTTCATAATAGTTATTAATGAATTCATATATAGTATTTATTATATTAAAATTTTCACTTGCTATGCTTGACTCATTGTATGACATATCCATTAAATTAGTAAGCTTAGATTTAAAAAATTCTTTTTCACCCAATATATTTCTACGCCTTTGCTCATTCATTATCCACTTATGCTGAGTTATACCATTTAACAATAATACTAAAGACTTACTTGTCTCATCAGCATTTTTATCAAAAGAAGTTAATATAGGTAAGGTGCCATTAGCTGCAATATAAACATGTAATAATTCATGAGAGAAGATATAATCTGAATATAATTCTGGAGTAATATATATTTCAAAATTGCCTTTATCATTATGAATATATTGAGCTTCACTGTTACCAATAGGAGGTCTTTGCATTACTACTTGCAGCGTTCTCCCTTCTAAACTCTTTGTTACTTCTTCGTATAACTTCAAGATTTCACTACTTAAATTTTCTTTCTGCAATTTCATGATAAACATCCCCATTTATATATATTTTTTATATCTAAGGAAATTATAGCATATTTTTACGTGGTAATGCCTAAACTAAAAAGCATATTTAAACATAAAAAAAGCTCTCAAGTGCATCACTAACACTCAAAAACTCTCCCTATCTATATTTTCTCTTCTAAAAAATCAACTCTCCTGGTTTATAGCCCTCAGGCAATTCTTCTTCACTTAAAAATTTAAAATTGTCATCACGCAGTATTGGTAAAAATATCTTGTATGGTATCCTAGGAAACTCACAGGCATAGTCACTAGCTCCAAACCACTTGCCCTCTTTGCTGCTCAAGTTTAAGCCTCTAGCAAACTTTGTATGATTTGAGCAGTCATGAACTGCTAAATCCCAGTTTTCTTCATCGGCTATTTTCATAAATTTCAAAGTTAATTCCCTACTCCAAATTGGAGATATATAGCCCTGCCTTGCAATATACATGTTTTCCCCATAATAATTGTCTATGTTATTCTCATTTAAATGTAATTCTGCACAATTTATAAAATCAAGTTTTGTATCTAAGATTGCTTGCTTTTTCTCAAAAAAAGCTTTGAAAAACTCAGGAGTCATTGGAGTTTCAATACCCACATTTTTAATATATTTTTTTGCTATTGCAATATTTTCAATAACTTTGTCTGAGCAATTAGTGGCACCCAGGTTAAAACGTATCTCATCAAGACCAGCTTCACCTAATGCTTTCAATGTCTCTTCCGAAGCTAAAGTACCATTTGTATATAGATGTTGATAAATCCCTGCATCACTAAATTTCTTTATTATAGAATAGTATTTTTCAATTTCCATAAATGGCTCTAAATAAACGTAAGAAATGCCTGTAGGTTTCTGGTGGATGGAAAGAAGTAAATCTATATCCTTCTCATAAAATTTTGTTCCTCCAATTTCCCACATACCTTCACCAATTGGAGGCATATCTTCTATCTCTCCATAATCATAACAGAACTTACACTTTAAATTACATTTGTTCGTTTTCCTAATTGCACTCAAACCAGTTCCAAGCAAACAAGAACGACATCCTTTGGGAAATTTGCTTTCACTTCCCACAAAAAAAGTTCTATTCTTTAAAGTTTTCAAACCTCTAATTTCCGACATTAACGTATCATTTCTATGATCAATTGCTGCTTCAATTTGTGCAAAGGTAGCGTAAATGATTTCTTGTTGTTTTGTCATAACTTCTTCATCCTCTGGTAATATCGAAAAAAATTCAAACCATTTTAGTGCATCTTTCTTTGAAATTTTCATAATGTATCCCCCTCTAATTAATCTTCTTAAAGATTCAATTCAAATCCTCTTGCTGTCCTCTTTCACATACGAAGGCCCTCGAATGTATATACATTCAAGGGCTTCAAACCATTCGTATTACTAACTTTTGTCTATAATATGTTCTTATACAATAAAAAAATCTATTGATTTTTTCAAGCTCTTTGCTTAAGATTTTCTTCTATATCTTCTTCACTTTTTTTATTTCAGTTTTTGTCTACTTTTATCCGATGACTATTTGATAATACATTATTTCAAGTTTTATTTCAAGTTTTTTCCTCATTTTGGATATAACCACAAGAACGTATCATTTATACATATTAGTGCACATATTTTACTCACTTAACATAAGATGATAAAAAGTCTTTGAAAGGAATTTATAATATGCATAAGACACATTCTTACTACTTTAATACTCCATCGTATAGTTCTTCCACCATGTGTAATAGTTGCAAAACGTATTCATGCCTTTACTGCGTTAATACCCCAATGTATAACCGAAACTTCTCGAGACAATTCTCTAATTATACAAATGCTGAGGATACAAAGATAACAGGTTTTATCTCCACATTAGAAGACAGAGGTTTTATTGTTCAGGAGGGTAAACTGAAGTATTTTGATATACTAAAGCTAGTCAGTGAAGGTATAATTGACACCGCATTTGCAAACAATGCAGGTGCTCCATATGCAACCTATCTCCTTCCACCGGCACCAAACCAAGATCCATCTCCGGCTCAGAAACCTCCAAAAGGCTATAATCCTAATAATCCTAATAATTATCCAGCTAATATAGAATACGCAGCACCTGGTTTAGACTATAAGCTGCGTGCTGATGAAGCTATTGTATTAATTGGAAAGACCCCTCCAACCGCATATAACTTTAGTTACAAAAGCTACCTT
Source organism: Clostridium coskatii (assembly GCF_001675205.1). NCBI lineage: Bacteria > Bacillati > Bacillota > Clostridia > Eubacteriales > Clostridiaceae > Clostridium > Clostridium coskatii. Next base: position 33,150 of record NZ_LROR01000032.1, read on the forward strand.
GGATTTATAGAAAACGAACCGTCAAAAGATTACAGTAATACTATTACGGTAGGCAATGACTATACTGGTTTTTATCACAACATCGGTGCCAGCATGGGTGATCAAATCAATAACCATAATATCTGGACTGATAATACACCTTATGGTTCCCCTGGAGATCCGTTTAACAGCTCTACCATCATCATTACAACTGCAGACAAAGGCATTAACGAGCAAATGCGTGATGCTCTAATTAAATCAGGATTTAATCCCGGTATTATGAATGACGACAACATTCCTATGGGACTTACGAACATTGGGCTTGAAAAGGGAAAAGATACTTTCTCGTTTATAATGAGAGCTGCAATTTGGTTAGATCATGATGCTGGCTGGAATTATATCAATAACCTTAAAAACTATGTGAAGGTATTACGTATTACTCCAAAAACTCCTTATTCCTATACAAATCTCTGGCCAATACCGAACCTTAAAATGCATGAAACTGGTACCACTGAATTCCAGGTAGTTCATTATGCAAGAAATGAACTTAATTACCTGCGAAATGAGATAATTAAGAAATATCAAAATGAAGAATATAAACCTGTGGATCTGGATTCAAAACTCTGGATACTTGATGGTTATGAGGGAATATTACAGGATGTTCCTGTGTATTATGACAACAGAGATGGGCTCTATATAAGAACAGACAATTTCCAATTAGAAACCGATGAAGATTTTGTGATACTATATGGCGTTGATCACGTACAAGCTGAATTTGCAACATTTTTCAACATAAGTTTTTACGGCGAAGAATACTGGAACGGGGTTGCAGGAGCCAATATTACAGATGAGTTAAAGTATCCTGCTACCGAGTATTTTCCTAAAGATTATAAAAACTCGAAATGCTATTATGCAGTAAAGATGGCAAGAAAAGTTGAGGAAGGTAACGAAGTTATAATACCCTACAGTACCGGTAACCCCTCTGGATCAGCATATGGTGTTGATAACAATGAGGACGCTTATGTAGGCTTCAGGATTTATGCAAACCCGGAAACAAATGTTGCCCCAGCTATCTTTGATGTTATCTGGAGCCGGGCAATTTTATTTAGAAAAAAGAAAAAACAATAATAGAAATATGTTATAGAAAATGATAACAGAATTCAATGCTGTGGCAATGTTAAATATGGGATTCTGTTACCTAATCCTTTAATCATATACTATATCAAATATCGTATTTTCTCAATGCATTCTCTCAATTCATCTAAATTATAATAAATATCACTAATTGATGGCTGTATGTCATTATTTTTTCGTTCGGAAAAGACGCCTTCAAAAATAATTCCTCCAACAAATAATACTTTTATTATATTATAGACTAATACATCACTTATATAAACAATTTTTTACTTATCAGCCAAAGTAACAAATTTTCAATGTTCTTTTTGTGTTGCGTAATTACTGTTATTAACATATTTACAAAGGAAGGAACTGTGTTGCTGTTTTATCATAATTTTCTTACTTAACATTCTAGTAAATTTATTATCAGTTGGTTTCTCAATTACTTATATATAGTACTATTTGTCAAAAATATAACTTAATGCACAAAAGGGAAGTTATATTTTCTAACTTTCATCCCCCTTTGTGCATTAAATTTAAAAAATTTGATTTAAATATAATTGGTATAGAGTTTTTTTCTAGACCTTAAATCTGTCTACTAACACTCTTAATTCTTCTGAAATTGTAGCTAAGCTCTCTCCTGCTTTGGCAATTTCTTCAATTGTAGTGACTTGTTCTTGCACAGATGATGATGCTTGTTCTGTTCCAGCAGCATTCTCTTCAGAAATTGCAGATAAATTTTGAGTTACCTCAATGATTTTGTCTTTATTTTCTGTCATCTTATTGGCAGAAGTATTAAGTTTATTAACTACAGTTTTTATAGAATCTATCGCCTCTGCTATTCCTTCAAATTTTCCTTCAGTTTCTCCAACACTAGAAGCTTGTTCCTCAATTATCTGCTTAGTTTGTTGCATCAAATCAACTGCATTTTGTGATTTTACCTTTAATTCAGTTATTACTGTTTTAATGTCATTTGTAAAATTATTTGATTGTTCTGCAAGATTTCTTATTTCATCAGCAACAACTGCAAAGCCTTTACCTGCTTCTCCTGCTCTTGCAGCTTCTATTGCAGCATTTAAAGCTAAAAGATTTGTCTGGTCTGCAATACTTTGAATCATAGTGCTAGCATTTTGAATTTTTTCTGCACTTTCATTATTACTCATTATAATATGATAAACACTATTTGCAGAATCATTATTTTTCTGAGTTTTTTCAACAAGTTCTTTCAAAATTGAAAAACCTTCTGATTTTTGCCTTTCTATTTCAACTGCTGCAACATTCAATTCCTCAATATAATTTAAATCTTTTTCTAATAAATTACCTAAATCCTCTACATTATGAGCTGCCATTTGAGTATCTTTAGCTTGATCAGTAGCTCCTTTCGCAATTTCCTCAATAGCCTTACTTACTTCATTTGATGCAGTAGCTGCTTGTTCAGAAGTAGCAGTTAACTCTTCCGATGAAGCTGCAACTTTTTCTGTTGAATCCGCAGTTTTCATGATGAATTCTGATACATTCTTTCTCATACTTACAAAGGCTCTCACCATATCTCCTGCTTCATCTTTTCTGTTTAAGTATTTTAGTTCATCTGACTCTTCACATACTGAAAAATCCAAATTAGCAAAATCTTGTACTTTTTTTGTCACTGCTAAGATAGGCTTTATTATACTGCTCGAAAGAAAATTAAATAAAATAATTGCCAATATTAACATGACCACTGCAGAAACTATCACTATATTTACTATTGCTTTTGCACTGGCTCCTAACTCTTTTTCTGTCATAAATGATGCTAATATCCAATCAGTTCCTTCAACTTTATAGGGATTAACAATATACTTTTCACCATTAACAACAACATCAAATGATTTTGGGTCTTTAGCTAAAAGCTTATCTAATCCATTAATACCAACTTCTCCAACCTTTTTAAAATTGTTTTTAGAATTTTTTCCATCTGCCATTATAAGTCCGTTACTATGCACAATCATTGAATACCCTGTTTTACCAATTTTCATTTTATTTAACATATCGCTAATATTAGTTTGCTGTACATCCACTCCTATGGCACCTATAATTTTGCCATTTTTATCAGTAAATGTACGAGCATTACTTGTAAGCAGTTGAGACTTATAACTGTATGGAGCTGTTCTAATAACACTTTCCTTTTTATTCATTGCATCATTAAACCAAGGTCTTTTTGAAGGATCGAATCCTGCTGGTATATTCTCTTCTGGCCATTGTATATATCCTCCATCTTCTGTTCCTAAATATACATAGCTTGTACCTTTGTGGCTATTTGCATATTGCTCGAATACTTTATAAATTTCCTGTTCAATTCCTGCCTTAGCTGAAGGTTTCATTGGAGTATCTTGAGTTGTATTTTTATAAGTCGTAACACTATTATCAGCTGTCATTATCACAGGATTTTTTGCTAACATATCAATATTTTTGTCAATTTGATCATAAAAAATGTTAATTGCTTGAGAAACGATTTTCATTTGCTCGTTAGAATTAGTAAAATAATCTTCATAAGCCTTTTTATTAATTTGATAGATTATAATACTACTAATACTTACTAAAGTTATCAAGAGAACTACCATTGAAGATACTAAAATCCTTGCCTTTATTCCAATAACCTTTTTATTCATAATACCAGCTTCCTTCTTTCTCTAAGTTTTTACATTTCATCTTTTTGTTGTATTTCTTATATTCAATAAATTCAGACAATTAAAATTTTAAAATGCATGAGCCTAAAGAAATGCTTAAGAATACTCAATATATTTTAACCAAAGTAAGTGGATACTTATGTTGTTATTTAAAATTATAATGTTGATATTTGTCTTTGTCAACGCAAATATGTCATTTTCCTGAATTTTCTTTCATTTTTTGTAAAATGCAAGATTTGAAAAATTCATATTCTTTTTATTGTCAAATACTATTCAATTTTTAAGATTCATAAGTTATTTTGTAAGCTAATAAATATATCTTTAATTACCATAAAAAATAAGATATAAACCGTATCATTTTAGGTAAAAACTATTATTGAAGGGAGAAGTTAACTATGTATCTTCTTCCCTACAATAATAACTCTATTGTATTTCAATTGCTTGTTCTCTTGTAATCCTAGCTCTGGTTATCTCTATACTCGAAATCATTCCAATCCATACCACTAGTTGCGTCATCTACTAACCAACATCCATTTTCATAAATTAAAGTAAAAGTACAATCAGAAGGACTTTCCTCTTCAGGATTATCGTCCTCATGATAACAATTTAAAGTTACATTTATTTTATTATTATCTACGGTTTTATTTTCTATTTTAGATTGTAAAAATAAAGGTCTTGTTCCAGGATTACAACCAAGAATATAAAAAATATTATTTGACTTTATAAATAAATCTGTATTTATAAAGTAATTTGATTTTTTTTCTGAAAAATATTTATTATAATAATTAAATAGCTTATCATAGGTATTTACATTGTCTTTTAGTTTATAATAAGTTTCTCCTTCACGTTCAGTAGGTATACTGTCATTCTCATCATATGATGCAAGTGAATGAATCTGAATATATGCTTGATCTGCATTATATATTAAATTTTTTATTTCATCATCGCTTATGCCTGGTATAAAAACCCCACTGACAATACTATTTATTACTGAATCTGTGACTACTCCAGTACCTCCTAAAGCTACTACATTATTATATTTTTCGTGTTGAGCTTTTATTGAAGATTCTACTGAAGGATCAACGTAAGATCCTACTAAAATTAAAGGTGAGTTACTTGAAGCTGCTAATACACTGCCAGATAATGCATCTGGATAATTTTCTCCTGACGCAATATAAACTTTATCATAACTAAAATCATTAGTAAAATGATTTAATATAGCTGAATTTGTGTCATATCTACTATTTCCTCCAAGCCTTGTAACATTGTTCAACTGTGAGGATATTTTGTCACTTATAACTCCAGTTCCACCAACTATATAACTTTCATTATAAGAACTATTATGCAAAAACTCCTTAATTGGTGTTGATAAATCATCCTTGTCAGTAAGTAATATTGGCATTCCCTTTTTTGCTGCTATAGGTGCTATAGATAAAGCATCTGCAAATCCAAATCCATTTGTTACTACCACACCATTAATGTTTCCTAAAGCCTTAGCTACCGCTAATGATGTCTCAAATCTGTTTTGTCCATATATTCTAGTAGTTTCAATATTCATATTTGTTATTTCAGATTTTACATTATCAGATACGGATGCTGTTCCACCAACAATAAATACTCTTTTTACTTTAAGTCTTGTTAATTGTTCTTTAGCCTCTGAACTTAAAGCATCCCTGCTAGTTAAAAGTATAGGTGCTTTATTTTTCTCAGCTAAAGGTGCCGCACATAGTGCATCTGCAAAGCCTTCTCCACTTGCTATTACAACATATTCTGATGATGTCCAACCTGAGTCTACAATTTTAGAATTAGTTTCATATCTATTATTACCACATAATCTATCTTGTAGTGTTGCTGCACTTACAACATTTGATGTGAGAAACATCCCACAAAATATAGCTGCAGTAAAAATAATTCCTGATAATTTTTTTTTCATGTTGATTCCCCCTACTATAACCAGTATAACCATTTTATATCAATAATGCCACTTATCTTATGTCATAAAATTTAAGTAAATTAAATCATTTTATTAAGTATTGTATTTGCAGTTATAATATCACTATCTGCTGTATATATGGTTATTAAATCTCCTACTAAAGATTTCTCCAAAGATGTTTTCACACTGCAGTTTTCTGCTTTCATGCTTTCTATAAAATAATAAGAAAGGTCATAGAAGATATGCTTTGCCCATACCTTAATCACATTTTTATCATCGCTGCTTTTCTCTACCTTAAAAGATACCACACTTACCATAAACAATTTTACCTAAAAAACAATTTCATCTCAAAATCCTTTACCAGCTCTAATTTCAATATTTTTCATAAACTGCTTTACCTTATTTTTAAATATTAAACCACTCAAAACATACTTTTATTTGAATAATTTTCTCCCCAAAAGATAAATCTATAATAAGAATAAATTTTAGGAGGTGATTCTATGAACCTAACAAGTACACCCAATAGATTAATAAATGAAAAATCTCCGTATCTCTTACAACACGCACACAATCCAGTAAATTGGTATCCTTGGGGAGATGAAGCATTTAAGAAGGCAAAATCAGAAGATAAACCTATATTTTTATCCATAGGATACAGTACATGTCACTGGTGCCATGTTATGGAAAAGGGGAGTTTTGAAGACACAGAAGTAGCTGAAATGCTAAACGACAGCTTCATCTCCATAAAAGTGGACAGAGAAGAAAGGCCTGATATAGACAGTATATATATGAATGTATGTCAGTCCATCACTGGAAGCGGCGGATGGCCCCTTACAATTATCATGACACCTGATCAAAAACCTTTTTTTGCAGGTACCTATTTCCCCAAAAATAATAGAGATGGGCTCATGGGGTTGATGTCTATTTTAGACTACATTAAAAAGGCATGGAAAAATAATAGAAGTGAACTTTTAAATGCCAGCACACAAATATTAGATTCCCTAAAAAATTCAAATGAAACCTCTAATGAAACCATTAATGAAGATATCTTTCAAAAAACTTTTTTAAATTTCAAATATGATTTTGACCCTACATATGGAGGCTTTGGAGACTTTCCCAAATTTCCTTCAGCACATAACTTGCTTTTTCTGCTCAGATATTTTTACAAAACCAAAGATTCCTCTGCTTTAGAAATGGTTGAAAAAACATTGGACTGCATGAGAAAAGGTGGAATATATGACCATATAGGTTTTGGCTTCAGCCGCTATTCTGTAGATAGAAAATGGCTTGTTCCACATTTTGAAAAAATGCTATATGACAATGCGCTCTTAATTATAGCCTATATTGAAACCTTTCAAGCTACAGGTAATAAAAAATACTGTAAAACAGCAGAAGAAATACTGAGTTATGTACTAAGGGACATGACTTCAAATGAAGGTGGTTTTTACTCTGCAGAAGATGCTGATTCTGAAGGCGAAGAAGGTAAATTTTATGTCTGGTCAGAGGAAGAAATAAAAGATATACTTCAAGAAGAAGATAGTGGCAAATTTTGTTCTTATTTTAATGTAACAAAAGGCGGAAATTTCGAAGGCAAAAATATTTTGAATCTAATAAATAGTTCTATTCCAGAAGATGATATGCAATTTATAGAAAACTGCAGAGAGAAATTATTTGCTGAAAGGGAAAAAAGAATACATCCTTATAAAGATGATAAAATTTTAACCTCCTGGAATGGTCTTATGATTGGTGCTATGTCAATAGCTGGCAGAGTTTTAAACAACTCCAAATACACTAAAGCTGCCAAAAAAGCTGTAGACTTCATTTATAAAAACTTAGTTAAATCAGACGGCCGTCTCCTTGCAAGATATCGTGATGGAGAAGCTTCTTTTTTAGGCTACCTAGATGATTACTCCTTTTTAATATGGGGACTTATAGAATTATATGAAACAACCTACAGCACAGATTACCTAAAAAAAGCACTGGAACTCAATGAAGATTTATTAAAACTTTTCTGGGATAAAGAAAATGGAGGCTTCTTCCTATATGGAAATGACGGTGAGAAGTTAATTACAAGGCCAAAGGAAATATATGATAGTGCCATTCCCTCTGGTAATTCCGTAGCCACATTAAATTTGCTGCGATTGTCCCATTTAACAAGCAGTTATGATTTTGAAGATAAAGCTAAACAGCTATTTGACGCTTTTTCAAGAGAAATAAATAGCTTTCCAAGAGCATGCTCATTTTCTCTTATATCACTTTTATTTTCAAAATCACCTATAAGGCAAATTATTGTATCTGCAGGAAGCAACATTGAGGAAGGTAAGCAAGTAGTTCATATGATAAATGAGAAATTTAATCCTTTTACAATTTCAATTTTGTACTGCAATTTAAATAAAGATTTGAGCACTATTTCCCCTATTATAGAAAACTATATAGACATCAATAACAAAACTACCACATACATTTGTGAAAACTTTACCTGCAAAAAACCTATAACAGACATTAATTTATTAAAGAAAATATTATAATCAGATTTCTAAGTATCAGGTTGAGTTTTGACTCCACCTGATGCTTAAAAAAACTTAATGTGCCTGTTTAAAAATAATTTTATTACAGTAACCTTTTTGTAATAACCTGCATATTATATTATTATGTATAATTTTATCAGGAGGTAACTCATGTATTGTTACACTTACATGAATCAATTTACTTGCGTTTTCAACGAACTTCAACTGTGGTCTCATATTTCAAGTGACCATCCAATTTTTCTCAAAACTGTGGCTTCCCTTTCTAATATTAAACTACCAAAGCCTATAGTAGATGGATTAAATAATATTCACAATGCATTTTTAAAATTATATAACAATGCAGTTCAGCTGAAAAAATCTACAAGCACCAATCCTGCTCAATATACTATGCATATAAAAAAATTAATTGATGAATTTATATATTACGATACCCGTGCCCTATCTTTTTATCCTCAATTGCTTACTTTCGCAAAAGCAAATAAAGCTTGGCAGGAACTAGTTAGACACATAATTAATGAACAAGCCTTTATGCTTGAGCTATTTAAAAATTTAAGACAGCAAATAAGATAAACTTTTAAATACAATTCCTAACATATTAATTAAAAATGCCAATAACGTTTTTATTCAATCTTCTCCTTTAGTTTTTTATATATTGAAATTACATCAACTATGAGATGTATTATATCTGTTCATTTTGTAAAAACTAAATTAGATTTATGAATATAAATTACAAAATGAAGGAGAGGTTGATATACTAATGTTTAAACATGAGAAACCACTTTTAAAAGAAGTTAAGGTAGAAAAACCTAATCCACAGTATGCAGTACTAATGCAAGAACAATTAGGCGGTGGAAATGGCGAACTCAAGGCTGCCATGCAGTACTTATCACAGAGTTTTAGAGTAAATGATCCTGCAATAAAAGATTTATTTTTAGATATTGGTTCAGAAGAACTCAGCCATATGGAAATGGTTGCTCAGACTGTAAATTTGTTGAACGGTCATTCAGTTGATTTCAATTCAGTAGGTAGTGGAGAAATTGAAACTCATGTATTAGGTGGATTAGCACCAGTATTAATGAACTCTTCTGGCGAACCATGGACTGCAAATTATGTAACCGTTACAGGAGATCTTGTTGCAGACTTGCTTTCAAATATAGCATCCGAGCAAAGAGCAAAAGTAGTATATGAATACCTATATCGCCAAATCAACGATAAATATGTACGTGAGACAATAGATTTCTTACTAAATCGTGAAGAAGCTCACAATGCATTATTTAGAGAGGCCTTAAATAACGTTAAGTCTACAGGTTCAAATAAGGATTTTGGTGTAACCCAAGATTCTAAATTGTATTTTGACCTTTCAACACCAGGTAGATACTATGGAGACCCTAATCCTACAGAACCTAGCTTTGCAAATCCTAAAAGAGAACAGGAATTGACAGGGAAACATTAATAAATTTATTAAAAAAAGGGTTGTTACACTAAGAAATTTACATACAACATATTATTTTGTAATTTGCTTGCTAATACCATATGTTGTAAAATTTATTCTCAGTGTGACAGTCCTTATTTTTGTATAACAATATAATGTATTTAAATACAATCATATTCAACTTATACCAACATATTATTAAACTTACCTATTGAATAAACCACACTTTCAATATTTTCTACAGGCATAGGCTTACTAAACAGGTATCCTTCAACTTTATTGCAGTTCATAGATCGAAGTATTTGAAATTGTTTTACAAACTCCACTCCTTCAGCAACTACACTTATATTCATCTTGTGAGATAGATTTATTATGCCATCTACCACAGAACAATCTTTGGAATTAAGATGAATTCGATTAATGAAAAACTTATCGATTTTAAGAGTATTTATAGGAAGTAATCTTAAATAATTTAATGAAGAATAGCCTGTCCCAAAATCGTCTAGAGCAATGCTTATTCCAAGTCTTCTTAATTTTTCTAAGGCAGCTATATTAGATTGTAAAGATTGCATAACTTCACTTTCTGTAATTTCAATTTCCAAAAGCTCTGGTGGAAGATTACTTTCATGTAAAACTGTTTTTACCATTTTAAAAAAACTGGGATGCTGTAATTGAACCTTTGAGACATTTATTGATATAATACCAAAATCATACCCTTTATCTAACCATTGTTTATGCTGCTTACAAGCAGTTTCCAGTACCCACTTACCAATAGGAACTATTAATGATGTATCTTTAGCTACGGGAATAAATTCAATTGGAGAAACGAATTCATTTTCCCCAACTTTCCACCTTAATAGAGCTTCCATAGCCTTGATTTTTCCAGTTTTACAGTCAATTTCAGGCTGATAATATAACTGAAATTGATTATTTTCTAAAGCAGTTCTAAGCCCCTCTTCTAGTTCCGCTTTTCTCGAAACCTCATAAGACATCCTTCTATTATAAAATTTATATATGCCTTTACATGAATCTTTTGCTTTATACATAGCTATATCTGAATTTTTCAGTAAAGAATCAGCTGTAGTCCCATCCTGAGGATACATGGAGATGCCTATACTAGCACTAATATGAATTAAATTTTCGTTTATTTTAAATGGTGCTTTAAATGCAAATATTATTTTATTACAAACTTTTACAATATCATTCTTATCCTTTATATCATGCTGTATTATCAAGAATTCATCTCCGCCTAATCTAAATACAGTATTATCTTCTTCCATAATATTTTTTAATGTATTTGCCACATATTGAAGAAGCTTGTCTCCACATTGATGACCTAAAGTATCATTTACCCTTTTAAAATTATCTACATCTATAAAAAGTAATGCCCCTTTTTTATCATTTTCACTAGAGCTTTTCAATACCTTATTTAGCTTATCTTGAAACATTTTTCTATTAGGAAGATCTGTTAAGCTATCATAATAGCCTAGATATTTATTTTTATCCTGTATAAGCTTTTGTTCTGTAATATCAGTAACATAGCCTGCTATTTTTAAAGCTTTTCCTTTTGCATTCCTAAGTGCCTTTGCTCTAATAAAAATCCATTTTTTCTTTCCACCTTTAGTTGTTAATTTAAACTCGCATTCATAAAAAGGAGTTATCCCTGCTAGGTGATTCTCCAAATAATTTAGCATTATCTTTTTATTTTCATCTGGTAACAATTTTTCTAATATGATCTTAAGATTATCATTTTTACTAACTTTGTACCCAGTAATTTCTTTCCACTTATCTGAAGCAAAAAAATTATTTTTCTCTATGTCATATTCCCAAATAGCAATGTTAGAACTTTCTGCAGCTAATTTATATCTTTGCTCCATTAAATTTCTTTTTTTTATATTTATATAAAATATAATTACAAATGATAATAGTACTGCAACTATGATTACTGCAATAAAAAATACTGTTTTATATCTACTATAAAAAGAAACATATCCTGCAATTTTCAAATTTTCAATTATGGAAAATAGCTCTTTTTCTAAAGTACTCACCATAAATATAGCACCTTCCGTCCCAAACTGCCTATAGTTGCTATTATAGTATTCTCTATATCAAAAATCAATACAGGTACCATAATATAAATATAACAGCTCTAGTATGCCCTATTATACCTAGTCTTTAACATGATATTGACCGAAATATAAAAGTAAAATAGTATAAATAAACATCTTTTTCATCTTATTCAAGAGATTATTTTGTCTAAAGTTTGTAATAAAAAGAAGATTATAAATTTTAAAAATTCATAGTCTTCTTTTATTGCAAGGTAAATTACTCTACTCCCCAGTTATCAAACTTATCTATGAGCCACCTATTTCCATCGTAAACTAAAGTGGCATTGGCATAGGATAACTCTCCATAATAATAACCCTTTAATGTAATATCCGCTTTATTACCATCATATTTCTTAGAAACTACTTCAGAATTTTCAACAGTAAGTTCAGGTTCAGGATTTCCATATCTCATATAAACTTTACCATCAATATCCTTAAATACAAAACTTATTAGAGCACTTACAAAATCCTTCGTATAATAATTGTTCAATCCATAGTTTTCATTTAAATATTCACTTATAGAACTGTATTCCCCTATGTTATCTGTTACGGGAGCATAGCTTATGCCTGATACATCCATATAGGAGTTTCCATCCACATTAATTTTTAATACTTTCTTAAAAGCATCGTCACCCTGAAGCAGCAATTTTTTAGCATCCCCATTTGAAATAACAGCTTTGCCCTCTAAAGCATCTTGTACATCTTCACTTACAGCTACAGTGCCACCTACTAAAATAACCTTTTCACAGTTGGATCCATCCAAATATTGTTTTTGATCTGATATATTAGCTCCATCTGTTAATATTATTGGTGCATTGTTTTTTGCAGCCAGTGCACCTGCAGATAACGCATCAGGAAAATTCTCACCACTTGCAATGACAGCTTCATTTGAAGTTTGATTAAAGTATTTACATACATTTAAGGATGTATCATATCTGTTCATGCCCCCTATCCTTATTATGTCATTACTATTGAGTGATGGGACAGTTTCCTTTAACTGACTTACTATATTACCTGCTACTGATGATTCTCCACCAATAATAAATACTTTAGATGGCTCTATATTTTTCAGTGTTTCTTTTGTTTCATCAGGTAAGTTAAATGAATTAGTCATGATAATAGGATATCCTTTTGACGCAGCAATACTTGAAACACTTAAAGCATCTGCAAATCCAAAAGCATTTACTATAACTACTGGAGTAGCTTTTGCTGTCATTAAGTATCTGTCAATTATAAAATTTGTGCCAAATCTATCTCCTCCCCCTAATCTTTTAATGCTGCTGTATCCTAATGAATTAAAATAACTCTCAAAATTTTCACTTACAGCCGATTCTCCTCCTAATATGTAGATAGTTCCCTCTCTACTTAACTTATTTTTTATAAAGTTAATAGCATCTCCACTGGAATTTACGTCTTTTCCTACTAACAATATAGGAGCATTCTCTTTTTTTGAAAGCACAGAGCCTCCTAATGCATCTGGAAAATTACTTCCACTTACAATAATTACATTTTTCAATTTATCACTGCTAAAATTATTTGCTATATTTACAGATGTTTCATATCTATTTGCCCCACTTATTCTACTTACACCATAAGCAGTTTTAGCATATACAAATTCTCCTCCACATGTTGATATAACTATTGAAATTATGAAAGCTATGGTTTTCTTCACTAATATCCCCCCTATTTTTAATATATTACTATTTATAGTATTTACATATTAAAAAAATTACAGCAGAATATTTAATTATTAGTTATATCGTAGTCATATTTTAGGCTATATAACTATATACTATATATTGTTCCAGTAAAAGGATGTGTTTTTAAATAATTTAGTTGACATATTCCGTTTACTAGAATATAATTAAGTCTATTAAGTAAAAGGAGGCGGTAATTTGAAAAAGGAAAATATATTAATAACACCTGATGTTATTGAAGAATGTCTAAGTGAATCCCTAGATACTATCGAAAAGAAAGCTTGTTCTTACAGCAAAAAGCAAAAATCTTTAAAGTAATTTTCATATCTAAATATTCTCTTCCATTAATATACTTTGTCTATTAATGCATGAATCTCAATTTTCAGTCTGAAATAGTTATCATAGTCACCTAATATGACTGTGATAACTAGATAAAACTCAATCCATTTTTTTTATACTATAAATAGCATAAATAACAAGTGCTGCTCCAAAAACTTGAAGTAGTGATAAAGGTTCCTTTAAAATAAGAAATGAAAGAAACATAGCTGTTGGTATTTCTAAATTACCTATTATTGAAACTTTTAAAGATCCAATATGTTTAATTGCCGCGTAAAGCAAAGTTAAAGGTATTATCTCACAAAACACTCCTAATATTATAATGCAAACAATTAATTTTCCATTCAAATCCTGTCTAAACACGTCCACTGGAAACTTAAAAATTATTAATGATAAAAATGAAAATATAATGGAGTAAAAGTTAACTGCAAGTGGATTTAATTTGTCCATTTTTTTCTCCGTATATATATTCATAAAGGCATAAAATACTGCTGCCAGAATTCCATACATAAAACCTTTTGTTGAAAATGTCTTTATGCTCTGGTTAAGACCCAAAGCTAAAAAACAGCCTATAAAAGTTGCAATAAGAGCAAAAATCTTATTAAAACTTACCTGCATTTTTTGAAATACTACTGAATAAATAAAAACCATAGCGGGATATGTATAAAGCAGTATGGTAACCATTGAAACATCAAGATAATTAAAAGCCATATAATAGAAAATAGTCATGAAAGTATTACCCACTATACCAAGAACTGCTGTGTGGTATAAATCCTTTTTCCCTATTTTTAAAGCCTTACTATCTATTATAAGTATGCCTAGAAACATAATTGGAATTGACATCATATATTGAAGTGTCAATATATTTATAGAATTTGCCCCTTCCGAGAAAGCAATTTTTATTATGATTCCGCAAGTTCCAAATAATATAGCAGACAATGCGGAATATATGTATCCTTTTTTCAACAAAACACCCCTATCTAAGTAATTAAATTTAGCAGTCAATGTTTTTATTCTAACATAGTTTTTCATTTTAAAGTAACAAAAATCATTCTGAAAAATAATCTAATATTGTACATAGTTTTATAATAATATCAACGGAGGTTATTTACATGTATTGTATTGATGCAGGAAGTGACTATTGTCCATGCCACCTGGCAGAGACTCTTGACTGTATATTATGCTCTCAACTTTCCGGTGAAGAGTTTTGCCAATGCAAAGACTGGTGTGGAGTTTGTATATATGAACAATATATTTCCAATGGTAAAAAAGCAAAAAATTTAAGAAAAACTTATGATTGTCCTATATTAGACAAAAAAGTAGCTGAAGATTCTCTTTGCATGTTTACTTTAGAAGCACCAGAAAACCTAGTAAGAGAATTATCCAATGCTGGAAGCTTCGTATTTTTAAGAAATAAAGAAAGTGTAAATTATTACGACGTACCAATTTCTATTATAAATGCAGATAATACGAATAATACCCTAGATGTTGCAATAAAATCAAGCGGCACAAAAACTAAAGCTCTTTTTAAATTAAATAAAGGCGATAAAATACTTCTTAGAGGACCGTTTTCAAATGGAATAATGGGACTTTCAAATATTTCTAATGCTAAAGATGGTACATCATTAATTATAGCCCGAGGTATAGGAATTGCTCCTTCTATTCCAGTTATGAAAAAATTATATTCCAATAAGAACAAGGTTATATCTATTATTGACACACAATTTAAAGAAAATTTTTATGAGGATTATTTTAAAGAATGCAAATCAAAAGTGTTAGATTGCACTATATTAGACGAGGGAAATCTCTCTGAGAAATTCAAATTAATGCTTAAAAAAATTCTGCGGGAAAATTCCATAAATTTAGTTCACTGTGGGGGCCCGGATATAATGAGTTATGAAATTATAGATTTTATAGATAAAATGAACAATTCAAAAAACAAATCCATAAATTTTTCCTGCTGCAATAATTCCAAAATGAGCTGCGGTGAAGGAATATGTGCAAGCTGCACCAAACACTATGATGGTGACATAGTTAGAAGACTATGTAAGGTGCAAATGGATCCAAGAGATTTATTTAAAGGTAGAAGATTATTATAGGGGGTATTTTTTATGAAAATAATAGTAATTGGTTCAGGATGGTCTGGATGTGCAGTACAGTTTAAACAACCCCTATTCATAAGAACCTTTTTTCAAAAACATAACTCCAGCTTAGTTTTAAGCTGGAGTTTATCTATTTTAATTTGTTTTTTTATGATACTTTTTATAACAATTATACTTCCTATTCTCAAATAATTATAACCAAAATAAATTTCATTAAACAAAAATAGGAACTCCAGTCTAAAGCTAAGGATTTTTAATTAAATATGATTCAGTTGAAATAAGCTCAAACACCTGAGTTTATTTTAACTGAATCATATTTTCTATAAATGTTTTTATAGGCTTAATATATGGTCCTATAGCTGTCCACTTTCCTGAAGCATAATGTATCACTGCTAATAATCCACTATAAGCAGCATTTATACCTTGACAACCTTTATGAACCTTCCCAATAGTATCAGCTTTATCAACTACTCGTTGAAATATACTATTTTTAGTTGCATTAGCATTTTGGTTATTATCTAATGATTTTATTGATTCATTTATTAAACTTAATTCCCCTAAAATCTCTTTATCTTGAATTATAGATAACATAGATGCTATTTCACCCAGCACTTTATTATCTTCGCTTATATTCCCATATTTACTTTTTTCTATATAAGACCCTTGTTCTTTAAAATACTCTACTAATAAATTTTCCATACTAATAGCACAATTTTTATCATTTGATTCATTAGTTACATAATGGCCATTTTCTTTTGTATTATGCTGTTTCTTTTTTTTTACGCATTCACGATAATCATCTTCTATATAATATATAGGGAATATATTTTCTAATGTGATTTTTACATCTGTACCACAATCCTCACAATATACTTCTTGCCCCAAATACTTTGTATAATCCTCTACAATTTCAATTGTATCAAAATTACAGTCACATTTTATTTCAAATTTTAATTTTAAATACCCTATTGAAACTAATTCATTTAGTCTTTCTAAAACTAAATTAAGTTGGAGATTTAGTGCCTTAGAAATAGCTACTGGATAAAAACTTTGCACATTTTTATTCATTGCTAATTTTTCAACATAAGAATCTATTTCAAATTTACTCACTGCACAGTCTCCTCCTTTTTATTTATTATATCACTTTTCCTCTTATATATGTTATAATTTTTTCGTTAACTGACGACTTAAAAAATATAGAATGCGTTTTTAATCCAACAGATATTGTATATATGTCCTTTCCATCCAAACTAGAGAATCTTATTAATCCTGAATAATTTGTTATATAATTTTTTAATATATTATACAAAGTTTGCTTAGACAAATCTTCTTGGGAATCCTTCCTTATTTTTAAGCCTATACTCGCCATACCCGCAAGTAATAATTGAGTAAACGGAGTTCCATCAGTATCAATATCTAAATTTTTAATTTTATCTACAAATTTCTTCAGATTCTTATCCTTAAAATAATCATCAATTATTATTAACATATTAACTAATAATTCATTATTTTCTTCCGTTAGCTTTAAATTTTCATCTGGTATAGATATAGATTGAGCAAAATTTCCATTATTTAAAGAATCCTTAAATTTCTCTAATGACCCGGTATAATTTTTTAGTATATTTAAGTCATCAATACGAATTAAGTTAAATTTATCACTTAACTGACTTGATATTAATTTTGCATCCTTTGAATTAGTTCTTACCTCTAAATACATATTGTCAAAATCTATTATCGCAATAACATTAACTATATTTTTAAATTTGGAATATTGTTCACCATTATTATACGTTCTAACACCCGATGGAACCATAAATCTCATTATGTATTTATTATTCTTTAACTTAATACAGGTGTACAATTTAGGACTCTCTAAATCTTGAGTACTTATATGTATACTTTTGTTAAAACAACATTTATCAGATTCTATCTTTTTAATTAACAACTTTTTATATTTCTTTATATCGTTACCTTCCTCTTTATAGATAATTTTAAACCATTTAACTGATTTTCTTCCTGCAAAAATCTTATCTAATAATATATTTTTAGATTTATCATCTTTAAATATTAAGTTTAAATTATTAAATAAACGTTCTCTAGGATCCTCACCATCATTTAATTCTATATCTAGTATTTCTAATATTTTATTAATTTCTAAATTAGTCAAGTTCATAAAATCTGATTTTACTATAATATCTTTTATCTCCATAAAAAGCCCTCCAAGCATAAATAAACTTCTTGCACTTTCAAAAACATTATTAGTAATAATGCTTAATTTGAAAGTACATAATTTGTTATAAGTTCTCTATAAAACGTTAACTTTAATGTTAGACTTATAGCTTCATAAAATTGATCTTATATTTCTATCAACACTTGTTTTTGTTTAAGCTACCAATTTAGACAAGTTCAGTTATAAAGTTAGCGATATTTTCTTTAGTATAGGACATGCTTCTAAGAGATTCAATAAGTTCGACAAAAGTATACCTTTTTTGCAATAATAATATTGTTTACCATTTAATACTACACATCTAACATTTGCTTTAAACCCTCTTAAATATAAAAATAAATCCTAGAGTAATTTTTATACCACCCTAGGATATTATTTTTATATATACATTAATAATTTCTAATGATTAATTCATTATATTTATGATCTTTATTTTTGTACCTACCTGTAAGATTATGATTTCTTGCAACCTCATCTATATTAAAACTTTTGTATAAATCTCTTACAAATTCGCAATTATTATATGAAAGAATGAATTTTCCTTTTACATTCTTTAAGCAATCACATAGTCTCATATGATCCTCTTCTGAAAACTTAGCCTGATAGTACCTTTCAGTGCCATAGTATGGAGGATCTAAATATATAAGTGCCTCTTCTTTATCATATACCTTGAGTAAATTTTGAAAATCTTTATTTTCAATAACTACTCCTGAAAGTCTCTCTTGAATATCTGTAAGATATTTAGTCATTATATTAATATCTTTTTTAACACAACCGTAAGACTCTAAATTACTTCCATAGCTTGTCTTAATTAGCATAAAAAATCTTGCTGCCCTTTGTATATCTGTCATTCCTCTAGTATTATATTGATTTATAAAATCATAAAATAATTCTCTTGAATTTAACATGAATGAAAGTTCTTTCTGTAATTCTCCACAGTGATATTTTACACATCTAAATAAATTAACCAGGTCACTATTTACATCATTATACACTTCCATATTAGCTAACTTATCTTTTGAGAACAAAACCCATGCCGCTCCTCCAAATACTTCTATATACCTGTTAAATTTTTCAGGAAACCTTTTAACTATTTCTTTTCTTAACAGTTTCTTTCCACCTATCCATCCTATAAAACTATTCATTTATAATTCCTCCTTTGTATTTTTAAACTTATGTTCATCTAATAGTAAAAATATATAGTGGCCTGCAAAGGCCACTATAATAAAATACAGTAGCTAAGATTTAAAAAACAGAGCCTAATATTTTTCCTTTTCTTATAAAATGTCATATTCAAGATACTAAAAATCGCTTTATAGACACTGAATTCCCGCAAAATTATTTTATACTGTTTGTACAGGTTGGGTTTGTATTACAGTTTGAGCCGTACTTGCATTTATCTGAGCTATAGTTTGTTGCAATTGATTATTTCTTGCTTGTACCACCTGTAACTGCTGCTGTAACTCATTTATTTTCTTATCTTTTTCAATTTCTGGAACTGCTTTATGTCCTAATTGATTTACAGCACTTTGAATACTATCGTCAATAACTTTTCTCCATTTATCATCTGATTTAATCCCAATTAATTCTAATGAATTATATACGCCATCCTGTGCAGTTTTGAACTTTTCCTCATTTGATTGCAAATCTCCTGTATGAGCTAATTGTTCAACATTTTGAACTTCTTTTTCAGCTCTCTTTTCTATAAAATCAATAACATTTACAGCTTTAGAATTAGGAGCTATAAGTTTTGCTGTACTTATTAAATTGTCAGCCTCAGCTAACCCTGTATTAATATTGCCCTCTATATTTTTGTTAAATTTAATTTTAGGAGATATACATCCTATAGCCCCACCAACCATTACACTTACTAAACTAGTTATTATATTGATATCCATAATTATTTACCTCCATTTTTAATAAAATCTAATACAGCTTGGCAAGTATCATATCGGGTAACACCTTTTATTATTTGTTTTGCATGATCTGTAAATTGCCCACCGCCCACACAATATACATTCTCTACACAACTATAATCAAATTTTACAAGAGTATTATTTATAATGGGGCACTGTAAATAATCAGCTAAATATCCAGCTGCCCTTTCATCAACACTGTTATTTATACATACTATATTTTTCACTTTTTTTGTTCCTCCGTTCAATATATTTTCATTGAAATAGTTTAAATCAACGTATCCTATTGCTCCTAAAATTCTGCCATTCTCTGAGTATTGCCATGAATCTTCTGGATAAGTAGGTGGCTGTTTTCCATAACTTGCAATCCATAAAGGTACCTGAGGTATATTCCCTCCCAGGTAATCCTTATAGAAATAGTAGCCTGTATAAATACCAATGCTATAACCTTGACTTTGCACATACTTAATAAAAGCATTAGCAAAATTTATGGCAATCTGTTTGTCCCATTTATCCTCTATTTCTATATCTAAAAACAGAACGGTGTCACTTTCTAATCCTTTTATAGCATTTAAAAAATGCTGAGCTTCATCAATTGGATTCTTAGAATTATATTGAGCAAAATGATAAAATCCAATTTTTAGTCCTGCATTTTTAATTTTGGGATATCTGTAACTTAAAAGTCTGTCGATATGCCCAGTTCCTTGAGTAGCTTTTTGAATTACTACATCATAATTTCTTTTGATTAAATCCCAATCTGAAATATTGTCACCCTCGTATACATCGATTCCCTTCAGCATTATAAGACCTCCTATTTAAATATTTTTTCCTTTACCTCTGCCACATCTTTTTTAACATCCTCTAAGATATTAAATTTATCTGTAAGTTTTGAAATTATATCCTGGTATTTTTCCTCTCTTTTCTCTGCTTTCTTATCCCTCTTTTCCTGTTCTTTTAGAATATAAAAAAGCAGTACTACGAATAGCACCGCCCATAATCCTTGATTAATTGCAATTTTGAGTATTTCATTTTCCATGTCACACCTCCTAAATTGTAATATTAAAAAAGCCCCTAGATTACACTAGAAGCTATTTATTATTCATGTATGATATCTATGTCTTTTATATAGCTTGTCCCTATATTAATTATTGTTTCATTATCAGTAGAAATATATATAATATCATCCTCTGATTCATCTTTTCCTAATTCTATAAATGACAATTTTCCTATAATTAATTTATCCTTGTGATCTTTAATTTTAACAAGATCTCCCAATTCAATATACAGGTCACATCCACTCATACTGTCTTCTTTTACAATTTTTATGCATGGAACAATATTGGTAATCACCATATTAATCTCACTCTCCTTTTTATGTATGATTCTACATAAAAAATATATTTCCTCTTTATTATGATTATTTTATGGTATAAAAAAGAGTCTGGAATTTCTCCAAACCTCTTTTACTTAAATATATACTATATTCTTTCGCTTCGTTCTTTTAATGTATCTACAATATCTTCTTTCCAATAGGGCTTCTTTCCTATTCTATACCTTTTTCCGGCATTAACACCTTCTACGAAATCCCCTAATTGTTGAGCATATTTAGATTGAAATTCGTTGTTTGATGCCCAAGCCACAATTTCATTTGAATTTAATCTATATCCTGATTCATGAAGCTTCCTTAAAAGTTCTATTGCACTTCCTTTATCTCTTTGATCTACAAAACCAGTTGATATATTAATCCTGCCTTTAATAGCTTTTAGTCCTTGTTCTACTACTGGATCCATTTAAATTCCTCCCCTCTTATTAATTACTTCTACATAAAATAATGTTTTCCTTTTTTAGAAAATAAAATTAAAAAAGACTATTTCTAATCCTTATTTTGCTTTACATTTAGTCTGTAAAATAATTCACAAACGATTTAAACCACCTTTTTAAGATGGTTTAAATCCTACGCTAGACGCTAAATATAAATGGTGCGTCTTTCATTATTAAGTCAATTTCTTTTTTCTTAAACTTTCCATCATATGACACTGGAAATAATTCTTGTAATTTTTCTTCAAAATTTTCTACTTGTTTTGAATTTAATGGATGAGGGGTGCTAATAGTTAAGCATACTCCCTCTAAATATCCATAGAATCTATTTTGTCCAATATATCCTGATACCTCCAGTGTGCTGTGCCTGTTTCGAATTGTTTTTACTTTAAGTATTTGAATTTGAGTCATTTTATTCACCTCCAAATACTATTTATTCTATAAAAGGTTTATAATTCCTCTATATATTTACACTATTCTTTAATTAACGCTATCCTTCCCTGTAATTATTGAACATTTTTCTGCTACATTTAATTACATGTAAATAAATCTTTATAATTTTTCAATAATCCTGCTGGCTTCTTCTCTTCAAATAACTTATATCTTAAATAATCATCAACATATATAGCAAATGGTACTAGGAAAAACCACATCACAGCATAAGGCAAACATATCTGTCCATATAAGTTAAAAGGCTCATTAGAATAATCCCATATATCTAAACCTAGCCACACATTTAAAATCATCCCACTTGTAAATTCTAGTACTAGAGCTATGATAGTACCTATCAAACACTCCTGCCACATTTTCTTATCATAGAATTTGGGATGTTCATTTAACTTCCCTATAAAGAAAGCAGCTAATCCACCAACTACCAACATACTTATATGTGTCCATCCGCGCCATAAACCTTCTAGTACCATATACAGAGCACCCATAATAAATATTAAAATCAGGTCTTTATATATTTTATTTTTTAAGCTGTTGGAATTACTGTATCCCATGTTACCTTTTGAACCTCCTCCACTGTAATTAAAGTATTTACATAAGCTTGTAGTTGCTTATTTTTTATAAGCTGCTGTTCTTTGAAAGTTTTAAAATCTCTAGCTAATTGCAAACATTCATTTGCTGTCCACTCAATAAATTCTTCTCCCCTTGCGTGATAATAAAACTTATCTTGCTGACACTCCTTTACTCCTGCCACTTTTGATACGGCACTAAGGGCGTTTCCTGTTATATTTGACTGGTCTTCTAAAGAACTATCATAAACTTTACTTGTATTTTGATAAGCTGTGGAAGTAAAGCCTTCTACTATTTTATTCTGGCAATCTTGACTTAATTCATTTATTTTAGCCTGCTTAACTTCCTGAAGTGAAGCATCAGGAGTTGTAAATGTAAAAATAATAGCACTTGCATCTATAGGATTTTTAGTTGTATCTATGCTATACCCTGTGCACGTGCTAAATTTATTATTTAATTGTCCATATTCTAATTGGATTACCCCTACACTATCCTTATTTCTTTGAGATAGAACTTTATATGTCTGAAAGTCTTCGTCTATTGTAGTTTCTTTTAAAGCATCATCAGCCCCTTGCATTTCTCCTGTATTCAATAATACATTTCCTGTATTTTTATCATAATATATTCTTCTTCCTATTTGTTGCATTTACAATACCTCCTTATCCTATTGCTATCCAATTACCAACACAACTAGGCAATTTAAATCCATTACCATCCACATGATACGTACTTCCATCTATATTACAGATTTTAAATTCTACATGATTAGACATTAACCCATCATTTACTAGTACGGTTAGTTTTGTTGGTTTTACACCAACACTGGAGAAATCTATATATACAGTTTCTAGATATCCTTCCATGCCATAATCTCCTACACCATACAATGATGTAGAAGTATAAGTATAAATAACTAAAGGCTTAAAATTTAATCCTGTAACTTCTATATATTGTCCCTTGTAGTCTACAGATGCACTCCCACTTGCCCATTTTCTACCACCTAGATTTTCTATATCTAAAGTACCAATAATACTACCTATATTTACATCCTTTTTTATATTACTAGCAATTAAATTAGCAAATTTAGCTATAATGCTTCCACCTTTTGTATAACCTTCTGGAATACTTATAGATTGTCCTTGATTTGTAATAGTTCCACTTATAGCTCCATTATTAGACATAGAACCAGTCCTAAGTTTTCCATCTGAATTAGAAAAAGTAGCTCCACCTAATACTTGACTTTCTACCGCATTTCCCTGTCCTTTTGCTATAGCTTTTATAGCATTTATTACATCATCCCATGTAGCACTAGTACTTAAATTACCTCCTTTGCTGTTTACGGCACTAATCGTATTAGATTTTACGTTAGTGCCAGATTGAAAAACCTCATTTATAGCATTTACAAAACTATCTTTAGCAGAAGTTTTTAAAGCAGTAGCATCCCCTAAGTGTGAATCAATGGATTTTCCATCACCCATAAATACTGAGGATGATTTTGTTTGTGGATAATAAACATTTCCTGAATCATCTTGTATCTGTATAGTCCTTTCCTCTGCCATTTACCTCACCTCCTACACCTGTTTGAAAAATAATTTAACACTACTTGCTGTACTATAATTTGTCCCATACTTTAAAGTATCTCCTGGGTCTCCTTTATCCCCTTTAGCTCCTTGTGAACCTGTAGGTCCAGTTGGCCCAGTTGCTCCTGTGTCGCCTTTCGTACCTTGCACTCCTTGAATTCCTTGAGGTCCAATAATACTAACTCCTGTTGGCCATAATCCACTTGCTTTAGGTCCAAAAATCTTATGTGAATTTGTATTTATATAAAAGTCTCCATCCGTTCCAGTGCTGGAAGTTGGATCACTTGTGCCATTCCATATAGTCTTTCCATCTGTACCCTTAGCTCCTGTTGCTCCTGTATCTCCTTTTTGAAGAACTAAACTTGATAGATATGTTTCTAAATCCTGTCCATTAGCAAGTTTTACTCCTTTGGCCTGTGTTAATGGAAAAGCATCAGAAACCACTTCTCCTGTAGTGGAATCTAGTAACTGTATTTGTATTAATGTATCAGCCATATAATATTACCTCCTATACTGTTTTTACGCCCATAGTAGGGCTTACTTTTATAGTTTCATTTGTTGTTGGTGCCTGGTCTGTAACTACAAAATAAACCGCACCCTTTTTCCTTTCAGCAACCGGAATATCTTCTTCAGTTACAACTACTCCAGCCTTTTCAGCAAGTTCACGAAAATTACTATTTACCTTGTTATGCCAATCTGCTTCGCCTTTAATTAAGTCTTCCATCTAAGCCACCTCCATTAAATTTATTAACATACTTTTAGTTTCTGTTTTATCACTAGAAGCTAAAATGTATTTTCTGTTATTTATTTGTTGCAACACAGGACTTCTGATTAAATAGTTTGCAGGTACATAAATCTTTACATTATTAGTATCTGGATAACCTATTTTTGCATTAACTAAATAACTCTCTGTACCTCCCGCAGGTCCTTCACCAGCTCCGCCTACTCCTGCACCATAACTAGTACAAATACAACGCACATTAGGATAAGAATTAGTATTATGTGGAATTGTTATAAGCTCTTTATTTACTAGAGTTTCACCCTCGGAATAATTCAACCTATCATTTAAATTGTCAAAGGTTCCCCTAGCTGCAGATAATTCTAAGTTAGCATCTACATGCTGCATACCTGCAAAAGCTATTTCCCTAGCTGTCTCATTTTGAATTCTAGTAGCTTCATTGTCCTGCCTAACTATTTCATTTTGTTTTCTAGTAGTTTCGTTGCTCTGCCGAGTAGTTTCGTCAGCCTCCCTTTTTTGCTCACTGGACTGCCTGGCATCTTCATTTTGCTCTCTAATTACTTCATCACTGTCCATAGTTTTTTTATAACCAGACCACTTATCATCCATTTTAGCTTCATAATCAGATTGTTCTTTTTCTTGCGCATCTTCAAAATCATTTTCTTGTTTAATCAAATCAGATTTATAATTATCAAATTCAACATCTATCTTAGTTTCATAATTTGATTGCTCCCTCTTCTGAGCATTTTCAAAATCTGTCTGTTCTTGATTTTGAGCATCTTCATACTTATTAACCTCGTCTGCAATTTTTTGTATTCCGCCAGAAAGGCTTTTTCTTACTTCTCCACCTTTTATGGCTTGGTTAATAAAATCACATTCCTTACTTACATCAACCGACATTATGCACCACCTCCTGTAGTTGTCATATGCTCTTGTACATATAGCTCTGTTGCTAATCTTTGTTTCACTCCATTAGAATTAACAATAAAAACTACTCCATTACCTTTTCCATCATCTGCATTTATTTCAGCTTTCACTTGTCCATCCTTGTTTAATAATTCTAATACCCCAAAATCCCCATTCTTTGCTATACCTAGTTTAAAACGTGGCTTATCAAATCCTTTGTTATAGCCAATTAAAGTAGCTCCTACATTATCACTACTTCCAGCTTCAACACCAATTTTAAGGACTAAATTGCCATCTATATCATATACATTTTTAATGCCCCCATATTCATTAAAAGTATTTTCTATTAATACTTTTCCACCTTTAGTTATTTTTTGTATACCATCCATTATTAAATTACCAGAAGTATCAATATAAAAAACCTGTTTACTATCATTCTTTATTTCAATTCCTACTTTTGGGTCTATGCTTATTTGGATATTGCCTCTATGGAGTTTTATATACCCATCTATCATATTTACATTTCCATCTGCATCTAAATAGAATACTTCTTTGCTGTCATTTTTAATCACTATGCCTTCTTTGCCATTTATAAGTATTTCTACGGAATTATCATGGCTTACAACTCTAAGACCATATTTATAACCTAATTGAACTCCTCCATAAGTAGCCATTCTATTAATACTATTTGATTGAATATCTCCTATAGTTCCACTAAGCTTTGAAGCCTTATTACTTATTGTCAATTTAGGATTCCATGGTTTAGTTAAATCATCATCAAGTTCCAGTACCTTGTAGGTATCGTCAACTCCAAGGATTGGACATCTTATATGAACGGATGTTGCTGTATCTATGCTGTCAACAGATGTATTTGCAAGAGTGCTCAAATCCAGTGCAGATATGTCAAGACTTCCTGCAGGTTGAGTATACTGACTTAAATCAGCAGTACACTCAGTCTTCAATTCCTCGTCGTCATCAATATCTGAGTAGTCAGCTTTCTTATAAATGATTCCGTATTTTTTAACTGCAACAGGATCTTCGATATAGCTCTTATTGTCATTTACCCTTTCAATTGTCAGACCATTAGAACCTACTGGAATGATTCTTGTACCAAATACCTGGCTATCATCTATGGTTAAAGATTTAAGATTTTGACCTATAGATACCTCTGCAATTTTATCCTGTGGAGGATTGGCCATATAGTCTAGATAATTTGTTCCGTCCTCAGTTCTAAATTTCAAGAAACCTTTATTTTCATCATAAACATATTTTTCAATTGCTTCTAAAGTCGTTTCAAAGTCTGTAGTAAAAAACAACCAATCCTCTACGTCTATAATTCCAGGTTGCACTTTCTTATAATCTTCAACCTGTGTATTATGGTAGTTCAGAAAATCAACTATAACATCTTTAGGTGTTTTATCTTCATATATAAGGCTTTGTACAATAGTATCCTGAAGATAGTTCATTTTGCCTTCGCATACAATGTCCTTTTTAAATTCTCCACTTTCTGTCATACTCGGTTTAATGCTGAATACCCTACCGCTAAATATTTCTCCATCGTCTCTTACGTCTATACATCTTACCTTAGTTACGAACCTAGTGACTAAATTATATCCTGGATTATCCCAGGGAATAGAAAAAGTCAAGCTGCCTGCCTGACTTCTTTTTAAATTTAGATGCGGGTCTGAAACTTTTGGTGCTTCCGGATCTGGATAATGTACAACTATTTCATCACTTCCATTTATAATAGAAATTTTATACACTACAAAACCTCCCATCTAAACAAAATCTTTGCTATACCGCTGCCACTGAATAATAAATCATTTCTGCCATTTTGTAGTTTTAAACCCCAAGGTTTATTGTCTCCTTTGGTAAGATTATAAGTTTTACCGTTATAGACTAATGTCATGTCAGAACTACAGTTTATTACTGGAGTTATTGACCTTCCATTGTTATACATAGTTACAGCAGTTTCACCATTTATAGCAAATTCATTTGTATATTGGGTATAGTCTGTCAAAAAACAAAATGTATCCCAAATATCATCTCCCATATAACTTGTACTTACTTTGAATGGTTGTGCTGTAAAGCTTATTGTTAAAGTACCCATCTTTATAGTTTCTTCAAATTCTGGTGTATCTTCAACTTCTGCAATAAAATAAAATCCAGGTATGTTGTCAAACATTAATTCCTGTCTTCCCGTATCTTCAAGCCATTCGAGAATAAGTTGATATACTATATATAACTCTTCCTTACTTTTAGTACGAAGTCCAAGTTTAACCTGTATTTTTCTTTCCCCATATACCTGATCTCCATTACTTCCAACAGTGCTAAAGTCATATGTGCCATTCATAAAAGGGACGGACTCTTTTATTTTTGTCTTTGCTGGCGGCTGTATTTTTTTCTCCTGAAGCCATACATTAAAATCTTTAAAAGAATGTTTTCCATTAAATATAAAGCCATCTTTTACACTCATTTTTACAACCCCCTTGCACTTAAAGCATTTATTGCACCTAAATTTTTATCAATATACGGTGTTGATGTTTCGGCCACTTGTTTACCATCTAAATATGTTTTAGTTACTATAACTATAGGTTGGCTGCTCTGTATACTTTTAGGTGCAGTATAAGTTTGCTGTATATTACTTGTAACTGTATTATTTACGTTAGTTGAAAGTGGACTTATAGATGATAAATTTACATTGGTATTTAAATCATTTATTTGTGATTTTAAATTACTTATCATATCTGAAACTGAAGTAAGAGAACTTTTAAATCCAGCTGCAAATCTATCTCCTAACGATGAACCTGTAATCTCATAGTCCTTGCCATAACTTTTAAGCAGTGTTATTATTTCACTTTGGTTATTGTTTATTATCATTTTTTGTGCCTCAGCATCTATATTTGCATCCTTAAGTTTATCAGAGTAAAATTCTTCTATATTTTTAATCATATTGTCATTGCTTTCCTTTAACTGGTCAATTTGCTTTTGCAAATCATCTTTTTGCTGGGCAATAGACTCTTTCTGATGCCTTCTTTCCTCTGTTTTATTAAGATCATCGAGTTCCTCTTGAAGCTCCTTCTTCTTTGCAGCTCCATAGTGCATAGATAACTGTCTTTCAAGTTCGGCTCTTTTATCAGCATCGTCTTCGTCCTGATACTCTATGTCAAGGTCACTTTCTTGCTGATCTAAATTATCTATTTTTGCCTGTAATATTTTGGTTTGGGTATCTGTTGCAAGGTTAACCTGCTTTTCTGCTGCATCCTGCTCATCTTGATACCTTTGTTTTAACGCATCCTTAATCTTATCGTTAACTTCATTTATACCATCTATTTCAGATTTTTTAAGATTGTCAACTAAAGTTAAAATATCAGTACCACTTTTTTGATAAGCATCTTTAACATCCTGTATTTTTTTTAGAGCATCCAACGCTTTGTCCGAGTTATACCCATATTGAGCTCCAAGCTTGTTATATTCCGCTGTAAGTATGTTTATTTCTGTACTTTGATCCGTCATAACACCTAGTAAATTTCTTGTATCTGTTTCAAAATCGCCAGTCGAGGTTTGAAGATTTTTTATATCAACATCCAATTTAGTTACAGCAGCATCTGAAGAAATAACACCTTTACTATAATCTTCAAAATATTTACTTCTTGCATTTCTTTCATTCATGACAGAATTGGCAAGTACTGTGTTAAGTTTAACTACGCTGTTATTTATATACACTTCATTGTCATTTAGAGCTTTAGCAAGTTCATTCTTAAACTCGTCCCATGCATTATATTGTTTTAATGAGTTTCCAAAAGCATTACTTGCTGCTTTCCCAATATTGGACATTGCGTTACTTATTAAACTTATCTTGCTGCTTATTCCATCCGCTATACCTTTTATAAGTGATGCTCCTATTGTCTTTCCATTGCTATTTGATGAATTAGCACTTAAAACTTTTGATGTATCACTGGCATTTAAAATAGTCTCTCCTCCACTAGGAGAATATTCTAATTCAGGGCCATTCTCCCCTACTATTCTCCATCCTGCTACAGCATTGGTTGTACCAGCAGCATAACCAACATATGATCCACCATTTGCCATACTTCTTATACCCGGTACATTCCATATGCTTCCATAGGTTGCTATCATATATCTAATAGCTGCTACAGCATTATCTATAGGATTCCATATATTATCCATACCTGGAAGTGCATACTGCATATTGTCATCTATAAGCTGCATAAGCCCTTTGCTTGGATGTCCTGCTGTTGCGTTGCTATCCCAAAGATTTATTGCCATGGGATTTCCTCCGCTTTCATGCATTGCTATTTGTTCAAGTGCTGGAAGTGCTGACATAGGCTGTCCTGTTAATGCAAGTGCAGCAGTTAACCAACTTGCAATCTGTCCACTAGCACCCTCTGCAAAGTTAAGCATACCACCAATTTTATTCTTAAAGAAATTAAGCACATCTTTCTTGGACATACCATTTATAAATCCTTGTATTACATTTTCACCATAACCTGTTGTCTTTTTAGAAGGTGAATGTATGTCAAAACCATCTGGACCCGTAAAAGCATCTAAAACTTTTTGTGTAAGTTCATGGGCTATACTAACAGCATTGGCCTCGGCAGATTTCATTCCTTCAGAAAGGCCATTAGTAACATTCTGTCCTATTGGGTTTGCAGATGCAGCAAAATTATTTAATACATTTTTATTGTCATTTGACACCTTATTTGTTGCAGATAGTACATTGGAAGAAGCACTATTTATTCCAGCAGTCAGATTTGACATGGAATTAGTTCCATATGTCGTATGGAGCCGTACATAATCACTTAATATAGCTTTATTATCTGTAGTTACTTTGGTATTTGCATCAGTAACTACACCTTCATTCCCTGTTATGGCAGTTCCAAGATTGTCCATAGAAGACGTTCCGTAATCAGTATGAACCTTAGAATAAGCGTCTAAAATATTCTCATTATCATCTGTTACCTTATTTACAGCATTATTTGCAACTGATTCATTTCCTGTTATTCCAGTTCCTAAATTAGATATTGAATCTTGTCCATATTTTGTAAAAGACTGAGTAAGATTAGACACCGAAGTACCTATTTTCTTATTTAAAGTATTTACTGGATTTATCGCAGAGGCTGAACTTTGAGTTATACCTAGTCCCATATTTTTACTACTCTGCTGTCCATAACTAAGATATTTTTGTATAAATGAAGTCATTAAAGTATTTACGCTATCTTGTAATACATTTAATGGTTTGGATACTGTAGATATACTGCTTTCCAAACCATTAGCAAAATACTTATTTAAATTCTCTCCATATTCCTCTGTAGCTCTCAATTGTTCTCCGCTGTCATTTTGGGATGAACCACTACTACTTTTATTTACCTGGCTTAATATTTTATTAGTAGATTTTGCATCTATAACAGTTTCGCCACCAGCAAAATAATAAAGTTCAGGTCCTTCTTCACCAACGATATGCCATCCGGTTGATGCACTATCAGTTCCACTTGCTAAGCCAGGTATACCACCAAGGCCATTTCCAGAACCTATACTACCAGTGGCCGGAATTTTTTGGTCTCCACTCCCACTGTGGGCAAATAAACCGCTAAGCCATTTTTTAAAATCTGTCCATGCTTTTTTAATATTAGATATAAGAGTTTCCCAAGGAGAAAGCATATTACCAGTATCAGTATTCATATTACTTAATACTTCGCCATCCATTTTACTCAGGTGATCCACAACTTGAGTTCTCTGGTCTTTTGCTGCTTGTACACTTTGGTCTCTCTGCTTTCCTGCATTTTTTATAACCTTATCAGCTTGATCTGCAGTCATGGTGTGGCTTACGTCCCTTTGGTATATTGCATCTGCAACAACTTTATCATACTGGCTGTTTGCAGCTGCTATTGCTCCGTCCCGCTGTTTATTGGCACTCTTTATTATATCCTGTGCCTGCTGCTCAGTTATACTTGTACCATAACTTTTTATTCTTTCTAATATAACCTTGCTTTCTATTTCATTTTGGCTTAAAGATTGCACAGCATTGGTTTTCATTTTATCTTGTAGAGAATTAACTTGCTGTTGTTCTTGTACAGTTAAGTCTCTATGATTATTTGAGGCTCTTTGATATATTTGTGTTATTTGGGCTTCATACTGAGTTATTTTTTGTTTCTTGTTATTATTGTCTTTCTGCATATTCTGCAATATTTTCTGCTCATCTTGAGTACTTAAAGCACTGCTTTTATCAAAAAAGTTCTTAAGAGTTGTATATCTGTCATTAGACTGTTTATCCATACCTTCTTTTATTTTCGTACCCATAGCTGTAATTTGCTGGGTTATAGTATTTACTTGCTGCTGGGTTATTCCAACGGACTGCGTTAAGCCATCTCTGAAATTCTTAACCATAGTTTCTTTCTGCTGTTTTGTAAGCCCTGAAACTTTATTTACCATATCAGAATATTTTGCAACAATCTTTTCTACATTGTCTTTAGTCAAATTTCCTGTCTGAGATACCATCTGCTTAAATTGGTTAATAGAATCAGTTTTCATTCCTGTGTTTAAAATTTTGGTGCTATTAGTCATGTCAGTATATTGACTTATAACTGATTTTTTAGTTTGATCGGTAAATTTATCAGCATTAATATATATGTCTGTCATGGTCTTCTTTACATCATCATCCATTTGTATATAAGACTGAACAGCTTTTTTAGTAGCATCCGATATTTTTATAGTCGTTTGTGTTGTGTCTAAACCTGCTTTATTAACAGATGTATTAATGCTAGATGTTGATGATTTTATACTACTATCTAAATTTTTAAATGAACCAGAAGCTTTTTCAGTGTCATTTATAGTTCTGTCTGCAAATAGGTCTACAGCAGGTACTGCTTGTTCAGTCATAACATGATGCACGGCAACTCCTGCTGCCACAACACCACCAATTGCCAATACATATGGTCCGGCTGCTAAAGCTACACTTCCTAGGCTTGCTATAAGTCCACCACTAGCAGCTGTTGCACCTGCCGTTTCAACTCCGGTTTCAGCAGCAGCAAGGCCTACTCTTTCTATCCCTTCTCCGGCTGCTTCAGATGCAACTTTCGCTTCGGCAGACTTTTTCACATGCTTACCTAAAAAATCCAGTATACCACTTCCACCCTTCACTACACTACCTAT
Source organism: Clostridium coskatii (assembly GCF_001675205.1). Classification (NCBI taxonomy): domain Bacteria; kingdom Bacillati; phylum Bacillota; class Clostridia; order Eubacteriales; family Clostridiaceae; genus Clostridium; species Clostridium coskatii. The sequence goes on from NZ_LROR01000032.1 coordinate 66,423, forward strand.
AGTCTTTGATGCTACACCCGCAACTAGAGTAAATCCGGCTACATCAACTATAGCTTTCTGCATACCTGGGCTTAAATTTCCAAAAGCTTTTACAAGATTGGTAGTCTCTTTTACCATAGGGATTAATGTTGGCAACACATTCTGTCCAAATTCAACTCCTAGTGTATGGACAGATGCACTCAACTCTTTAAAATTATTTGCAGATGTATCCTTCATGCTGTCAGATAATTTCTTTACTTCTCCATTAGCATTATCTGCATGAGTGGATAAATCACTTAAATAATCCCCACCTTTATGAACAAGAACATTCCATGTAGCAAGAGATTCTTTACCAAATATAGCAGCAAGGGCGGCCTGTTTTTGTTCGTTAGTCCAACCTTTTGTACCTTTTTCTATGTTATTTAATAGAGCAGGCAAATCTTTCATATTACCTTTACTATCAAATACTTCCAAATTCATTTCTTTCATAGCTGCCGACATTTGATCTGTAGGTTTTGTTAAGTTTACGAGCCCCGCTTTCAAGGCATTTGCAGCAGTACTTGCATCAATACCATTACTCTCAAGTATTCCTATAGCCGCCGCAGTTTGTGTCATTGGTATTTTCATTGCATAGGCTGTTGAACCTGTGATACTAAAAGCTTCACCTAAACTAGATATACTAGCCTTTGTATGGTTGCTTATATATGCAAAAGCATCAGCCATATGAGCCATATTCTGTGTTGTTTGAGCTGCATCATTTGTTTTCATTCCATAAGCTTCAAGAGAACTTCCTAACTGGTCCACAACTACAGCTAAATCTTCATTAGCACCACGAGAGGTATATAATGCTGTATTCATAACCTTTATGGATTCATCCGCACTATATCCATCTTTAACAAGAGTTAGCAGGCCTTCGTTTATATTATCTGTACTTTGTCCAAAATCTCCGGACCACTGCAGAGAATCCTGTGACATTTCAGACATAATGGAGTTTACTTTTTCAGTACTTGCACCGCTTGCTTCAACTTCTTTTCTAATATCAGCTATTTGATGTTCAAAACTTGTGGCTGCTTTTGCTGCAACTCCAATTCCAGCTACTACAGGTATGGAAAATTTTAATGCTGCATCTCCGGCTTTACTAAATCCTTCTCCAACAGATTTAAATTTTTTACTTGTTTCTTCTAAAGAGGTACTGAGTGATGTTAATTTAAAATTAGCAATTTTTTTATTTGTTTCATCCAATTGCCCTTCAAAACCCTTCAACCTACTTTGTGCATTGTTCAGCTGAATAGTATATCCCTGTACACTCTTTTCATTGTTTAAAACAGTTCGCTCATTATTTTTATACTTTTCAGTAAGATCATTGAGACTTTTCTCTAGCTTTTTTGTCTCTTCATTTTCTGATCCTAACGTAGCTTTACTTTCTTCATATGCAGTTTTAGTTGAATCAACTTTACTTTTTAATTCCATCATAGACTTAGAGTTATCTTCTAAAGTCTTCTTTGATTTTTCTAGTTGTTCTGAATAACTTTGAACTATTTTTCGTTGAGTTTCTATTTTATCTCCTAGAGATTGAGCATTGCTTTTCAAGCTATCAAGATTTTTACCCCAGTCTTTTATACCTGCAACACTATTTTTAAATTCACTATCAATTGTCCCTAAACTTCTTTTTAGATTCTGTATGCCCTTGCTAAAGCTTGAATCATCAAGTGCAACTCTTACCGCTAAAGAACTTATTTCTTCATTTTCTGCCACAACTTTCACCTCCTTCCCTGATTATTTTTGTGCAAAATAAAAAGCCTTATCTCTAAGACTTTTTAAAAATTATTTTTTATTTTAAATGAAACCCTGTCGCCTTGCTATTGCTCATATGAACTAAAACTGCATTTTGTAAATCAAAATTTTTAGGTACTTCAAAAACTAAATATGTTTGTTTTGGAGTACTAGGGTTAAGACTATCGATACCTAAGAAAAAGTTTGAATTTTTCCTATATATAGTCTCTACTTGATTAGCAGTAAGCGAATCATCTCCATTTATTTCATATTGCTTTTTATCTTTGGTATTGACTAATGCAAACTCATCATCACTATATTGAACTGCTGCCTGAGAAATATTAGTCATCTGAAGCTTAATTATTATAAATTTTTGCTGTGTTGTTTTATTATCTGACCCATCACCGCTTTGTATTGTAGACGCTTCCTGTGCCTCTAAAACTTTTATACTCCAGTTACCTGACGTGCCTTCTTCCCCTAGTTTATACATCTTTTGTTTTTGTTCTTCTTTCGGTTCAGTATTATCCTGAGAAGTTGACTTTTGAGATGTCTGACTAGACACCTTAGTATTAATAGTTTTATTTACTCTATTTATAGCCGTTGCATCCCCTATAAAATAACCAACAATAAAAATTAAGATAGCACCTACAGCTTCCATAATTATTCTTTTTTTCATAATGTGTCCCCCCTAAATTTAGTATATATTTCTATAATACCAAAATAAGAGTATGTTTTCCATATGGCACAATGTTTCTATGAGTTTCGTGCTATATCTTTTTCATCAATCAAAATATTTATTACTATTTTTTCAGATATCTTATATTAAATTCTCAATAGTGGTTTTATTTACTTCTCTTTCTTCATCTTTATTTATTTTATATATAAGTAAATCTATATAATAAAAAAAGTCCATGTTATCTATTGATTCCATAGACTCACCAGCCGTTAATCTATCCAAGTATATTTCTTTTATAAAATCCTCCAGAGTTATTTTTCTTTTTCCTCCGGAGTTTCGCTGTTTGGGATTTTATTTAAATGTAAACCTAAATTTGATATTACTGCATTTACACACTCATCAAATTTAGGTTTTATGTCTTTAGCATCTAAACCGTCATATACGTCATCTATACTAAACTGTTTTCCAAATGTATCACATATATACTCAGCAATTTTGTCTAGATCTTCCGGCTTTACATTAGCATAATTTATCTTAGTATCATTTAAAAAAGCAAGAGTATCCCTTATAACCCTTGCTTTTGGACGTGGCATAATATATTCTTTATCATTTAACTTTATTTTTATAATTTTTATATCTTTCATTTAATTTACCTCCATTGGACATTTATCCTATATAATTACCTGTAAGTTAAGAAGTCACCCTAACAAGGTTGTATCATCTATACTGCAAAATTAACTACAACATTATTTGCAGGAGCTGACCCTTGTGCAGTTTTAATAGCTTTTGTTGCTATTGCAACATAATTTCCCGCATCCAAAGTGCTCTTAGGTTTCAATGTTACTGTCTTAGCATCTGTGCTTATTACTATAGTAGAATCTATTATAGTACCATCAGCTTTAATTAAAAATGCTGACGAATCATTTACAGTATATGAATTTATTGCTTTACTAAATACAAAGTTAACACCACTAGTTGCTGCAACTCCTGTAGCTCCGTCTGTTGGATTGGTCTCAATAGAAAGAGGAGTATTATCTATATTAGGCTGGTATACTGCATCAAACCAATGTTCCATTACATCATTATCCATACCATTGTTTTCATCAGCAATAAATTTCCAGTTATCATCATCCCTTGTAACAAATGTGGCCTTAAGAGATGGAGTGGCAAAATCAACTTTATCAGATTTAGTTTTATATTCCTCTGTTATTTCTTCAAATTTTCCCTTTAAAAGCCATATAAATCTATAAGTATTATCTCCCTTAAGAGATTTAAACCCTATCGCTACATATGGAGCATTATCATTTCCACTATGAACTAATACTCCTTTACTATCTATAGTGTGTCCTAGTAAATCTGCTTGAGATTGTAAAGGTACATCCTGTGTCTGCAATTCAACATCTATTTCACCTAATGTAGTTGCATTTTCAACTGACTTATCATCAGCATACTGTGTAGCAGTGTTAGTTTTTGGAGTTATTTTAGCTTGTATTGCAGGACTTAATATTTTAGGCGCATCGTATGTTATCCCATCCTCATGCATCTTTGCATAAACTAAATTCTTTAATCCTACTTGTCCACTATGCTTACTCATTATTATTCCTCCTCATTTTTTAATTAAATCTTTCATTTCATTTTACAAATAAAAAAGAACATTTCTATCAATGTTCCTCTGTGTACTTAAATCTTATTATTTTGTGGTTAAGCTTTGTGTCAGTTTCATAGTCTTCAGTCGCATAAGTTCGGCACCAACCCGCTACAATCATAAGATCTAAAACCTGCTTGTATAAATCTTCAAGTTTGCCTTTTGTAAAAATATTTATCTGAACCGAATACGCTGTTACTACCTCTTTATCCTCTGCAAAAACTTTACCATATTCATTGTAGAACTGGTATGTTATATAAGGGTCTTCCCGGCCTGTATAAAACAAGTGCTTAATTGGAGCACCTATAGATTTTAAAATACTTTCTATATCATTCATTTTAAAGCCTGCCTTATCTCTTCTTTAATAATCTCCACCGCTTCCTTCTTATGTCTTTCATAAGCAGGCTGTATAAATGGTTTAGCCACTTCATGGCTACTACCAAATTCTATAAATTTACCATAGTAAACTGCTGATATATCATTTTTATCAATACCTATCTGTATAGATTTAATCCCATTTTTACTTCTTATACTTCCAATAGATAAATCATCTCTTAAATCACCGCTTCTATCTTTAAATGCTTTAGTTGTTTTCATATCATCAAGTATAGGCCGTGCTCCAGCTTTTAACGCCTTATTTTCAACACTATTAAATTTAGCATTTGTAGCTTGAAGTTTTTCAATAAGTTCAGATATTCCAGTAAGTTCAACATCAACACTCATTCACATCATCTCACTTTCAATGTTAAATCTCTGCTAGGAGGGTTAGTATCATATTTATCCTGAATTATCATAATATCATAATCCACACTATCAATAGTTGCATGGTCATAGGTATCTATATTGTCAAGCTGCGGTATTTTTATTACCTTATCTACTTTCATTTGATTAGCATCAGCCTGAAAAAATCTTGTAAGACCTAAAACACACTTAGTAAAGCCAAGATTCTCATACTTGTTATTTTTGTTTCCATCATCATCCTCACTATAAATACTACAGACACCATCACTAAAAGAGACAAAATTAGTAGGTGTTTTTATTTTCATACCATCACCCCACTGTTACATCTGTTTTTCCTGCTCGAATTGCCTTATTATTTTCATCTACTTCAACTATTAAAATTTCATCACCTGAAGTAACTTCAATTTCAGAACTTCCATCCCATATTAAATATCCATTTACAAAATTACATATATCAAAATAGCCAGGGGGAGTAAGCTCTGCACCCAATTTGTATACATAGCTGTCGCCATCATCAAGTCCAGGTGATACAATTATCTTTGTGTGTCCCGCCATTGTTCCTGCTATAGAGACAGTCATCAACTTTTGGGGTTCTTTAAGCTGGTACTGCAGGTGCAAATCAAGAAGCTCACTTTCAAAGTTCTTTTCAAACATTTCAAGAGCCTGGCTATTTGCATACCTGCAATAATCTAAAAGTAGAGACTTCGGCTGGTCATGTGTTATAAAATCAAGAGAAGGCACACCTGCAATATCTTGTAAACGTGCCATACCTCTACTTATGAAACCTTTTAAATTATTGTCCGTATTATCATCCTTCCAAGTTATATGAAGATATGATTTTACTTCCGATAATAATTTTTCTACCCCAATTGTATCAGCCATTTAAATCACCTCAATTAAGCCTGCTCTTTAGTTTTAACAACATTGTTTACTGATACTTGTAGTGTAGCTGGTTCAATATTACTTATATCAAGCAATATAAAAGCATTATCATCAAGTGCCCTGCCATTACCATACATCCTAGTTAAATAAACTCTTTCATCATCTAAAAACTTAAATTCATCAGAATATTCTATTTTACCGCCTCTTTCGCCTGAACCTAAGCCCATGAAATATTTATTTGCTATTCCCACAACAGCCTCATTGGCAGCAACCGCTGGAGATTGTATAACAGTAGTAGGAAACGGAAATACATCATGGCTGTAAGTTCCGTCCGCAGCTCTTACAGTTGTTGCTGGAAAAATCTTAGTAAAATAATCCGAAGGATTTACAACTAAAAGCACATTTGTAATTGGCCTTGTTTTGCCATTAGGTGCTTTAGAAAGTTGTCCCAATATAGCACCATATGAAACTGGATCAAATGCTGTTAATACTTTTGCAGTTTTCTTTGGGTATACTCCACCTGTTACAGTTACATCATCTGCAACACTTCTATCCATTCCTATAGGTTCATCCTTGCCGGTACCATCTATAATAGCTGTTTCTAGCGCAAGAGCTATAGCTTCGCTTAATGTTCCTCTTACATACGCATCTATCCATGTTGGTCCTACATTGAGCATATCTTTACTTATAGGCATATAGGCAGTTAATTTGCAAATAGTTAAATCTATTTTTCCAATAGCTCCTTCAAGTTCTTTAGTTATTGCAGAGTTTAAAGCACCCCATGCGGCTAGTTGAGAACCTTGTTTATTTACAAGCATTTTAGTCAGTATAGTAGTATTAGTAAAAGTTATTTGATCTAATAACGGATGTGATGTTGTTATATCATCTAAGATATTATCAATTATTGTCTCCGGAAAGGCTACATCAATATCAGCTATAGATTGTTTAGGATTACTAGAAGTTGCCGCATTTATAAAAACTTGATAATATTTTTCTTCTTGAGAAGTTAGTTGATGTATGCCTCTTTTAGCTAAAATATTAGAATCCTGTGTTTTCTGATACGTGTTATATTCTTCAAGTACATTCTGCTGTACAGTCTCAGCAAAATTAGTGAAAGCTTGTGTTATAGCATCAGGATCTTCGGATTTAAATGCATCCGCCAAATTTTGTTTTAATTCCTGTTGTATTAAATCTTTACTTTTCATTGCCATATTATTTCTCCTCCATTTTCTTTTTAAATATTGCCATCATTTTTTCGGCATTAGTCTTCTGTTTTGTAAATTGCTTTGGTACCTCAATTTTATTTTGCATTTGTGTAATCTGTTCCTTCAAAGATTGTTCAAACCTCTGTTGTGCTGCTGTTATCTGTGGATCTTCTTTTCCTGCTATTTCATCAGCAAGTCCATATTGGACACATTGTTCAGCATTGAGCCAGGTTTGAGCATCTAAAAGTTGATTTAATGTTGCTTCATCTAACTTATCACCAGCCTTTGTAAGATAGCTTGAACAACTTGCCTTGTCTATTACATCAACATCATTTGCCGCTTTTCTAAGTTCGTCAGCATTTCCAAACATGCCCATAGCTGCATGATGTATCATCATTAAAGTATTTGGACCCATAATAACTTTATCTCCTACCATTGCTATGACAGAAGCTATAGAACACGCAAATCCATCAACATACACTGTTTTTTGTGCCGGATGCCTCTTTAAAATATTGTAAATTCCTAATCCTTCTTTCACTTCACCGCCATAACTGTTTATATAAATATTAATGTTAGTTATGTTGTCGCCTGCCTGTTCAAGCTGATCTTTTATATAATTAGCAGACGTTTCACTTTGTATAGTTTCACCAGTCCACCAATCCACACCATCACTCTGCACATAGTCATAAATATAAAGTTCCAATGTATTTGGTTCAGCTGCTTGTTTTATTAAAAAAATTGGTTTTGACATCATTTATCACCTCCTTCAATTGTATTTACATCTTGATAATTTTTAGTTATCCAATGCCTTTTACTCCAATCTGTATTCAAAGGTGTATCACCTGCTTTTATTCTCAAGTCATCTATAGAATAACCTCCACTAGCAATAAGCTTGTCAAAAGCCTCACTTATATTAAATATATCTATGTGGCGAATACATGTTGTATCTACTTTTATATAGGACCCATTTATAAAAGCTTGTTTTCCATATCTTTTACGGGTGGCTTCCTCACCTATAATTGTTACTAGAGGATCTATACAGAAGCTTAAAAAATTATCTGTAATCTTTTCTATATCCGCTATATCTCCTCTTAATAAAGATGGTGGTATTCTAAAGGCTTGTGCTATCCTGTCAAAAGCTTCTTTGGTTATATTTTGGATATCTGTTATTTCGGATGTACTTTTCTTAGCTGAGGTATCCTGTTGCTCCGCATATTCCATACCACTATACAAATGTATAACTGCATTTTCAGCTTCAAAGTATTCTTTAAACTGATTTTTAAATAAATCATCAACTTTCTTTTGAAATTCTTTATCTCCATTAGCTGGTTTGTTTAAATGAACAATTCCCTTTCTGCCACCACTGCGTTTATATTTGCCCTCTGCCATATTATTTAGTTCTTCATAGCCATTCACCAAGTCAGTTAATAATGTACGTATATTGGTATCATTCAGCCTAAAATACATAACCTCAGACATCTTAAAGGTTCTGCTAAAATTCATTGTCTTCACAGATACATCTGTAAAATAATTTTCTACTACTGCATATTCAACTTGATTGAAACTATCTGCTACAAGCAGCTGACCATTTACATCTATAACCAAAGCTTCACCATAAAAAAGCAAATTAGATATAAGTCTTTGTGAAAACTGTGTAGAACTTTCATTTAAATTTGGTTCTATATTCCACAGATAATATTCATCACCTTTTACTTCTTTACCGTTTAAAAAGGTTTTAAATTCACATTTGCTTACAGCATTTGCAATAAAATTAATGGCCATTACAATTCCAAACCTTTCTATGTTTAGTTTATTGCTCTGTTCTATAGCCTTTTGTGTAACATAAATTTCGTCTTTGTCAGGTCCAAAGAAACGTTTAGTCCACTCCCAAAACCCCAATCTATCAATCACCTTCTTTCAATGCAAAATAAAAAAGTCTTATTTCTAAGACTTAACTTCACTTTAAATTTTTTATATTTTTAAGTTTGGTGACACCTCTTTCCTTCATTTCACCCTCTTTCTTAATAAGTATAAACTCCTATATCGAAATCGACCTCTTCCCCGCTATCTTCAAGTCCAACTCCACCAGCACACATTGCAGCTATAAAAGCCATAAATCCATCTGTTTTCCTCGACTTAGGTTCTATCTTACCATAAGTCATATTGTCATACTTTTCAGGATGTTTACATGTGTTATTTGTATACCAACGCATCAAAGGATTATCACCATATACAATATTATGATTTACAAACAAGCTGTTTATAGTTGGAGCAACTAACATCTGGTTACTTGGCCTTGTGAGTTTTATATTATTTGCTCCCTGTTTGTCTGTATCAAATCCAACTTCTCTAAGAGCTTTAGCAAGTAGTGTATATCTGTAATTATCCATACCTAGAGTAGTTATATTATATTTTTGTCCCTGTTCTGAAAGCCATTCCGCAGGAATTGAGGGTGCTATTTCTACATCGTTTATAAAAGTAAGTAGTTTCCCACCTTTTTCAGTTTCCCATTCTTCAAGCGGTGCTTTTATTCTTCCAAGGTCATTACATTTTTTACACACCCAAGTATGAGTAATCCAATAATATTTACCTTTGTATTTGAATAGCAACCCCGCTACAACAAAATCTGTAGTATACGCATAGTCAATTCCAGCGATACAAGTACATCCTGTAAGGTCTGGAATAGGTTGATTAGTAGCTAAAATATTATCCCATGAAGTAACTTCAACATCCTTATTTCCTTTAGGAATATTCATTCTTTTTGTCATAAAAGAGCTATTACTAATAGGGTCTTCTGTATAATCAATATATTCCTTTTTTATTTCTCTAAATAACTCTTCCCTATAGTGCAAAGTAGGATTTGCCTTATCCCACATTTTAGGGTTATCAACTTCTTTTTCATCATCAAGCCTACATATAAATGGCAATAAACCATTATCACCATTTCGTTCATTTAGAATTCTAAGCGCACGAGCTTTTATATTATCAAGTGGTCCACCTCTAACATCACCATCTGTAGTAGTTATTGTAGTTCGTGGGTTTTTCTTTTTACCAAGGCCAGTTTTAAAAACATTAATAGTTTTATAATCTTCATATTGGTGATATTCATCAAAATCAATTTTGCCTGGTCTTCCACCATCTTTTGTTTTAGCATTAGAAGTTCTAAACCTTAGTTTAGATTTTGTTCTCAGATTCTGTATATATTCTTTGTTCCAGTAAAAGTGTTTTTTTAATTTTCTTTCATTATCTTCAAGAACGTTATATACATCATCAAAAGAAGTCTTGGCCTGATCCTCTGCATTGGCACAAATATCAATGTCATAATTTTTAATTTTGTTATATTCAGATATCAAGCAAAAATCTTCAAAAGATAAGTATCCATTTTTGCCAGAACCCCTTCCAACATAAATGAATAAATCTGGCCATCTTAAAATACCTGGCTTTGAGTAAGTACAATTATGGAGAGTAAAGCAAAATACTTCCCATTCATATAAATCAAATGGAAAGTATTTCTGTAAACTTAAATATTTATGGAGAAGATCTTCATCAACAAAGAGATTTTCTTCTTCAAAACATTTTTCAACATAATCGCATAACTGAAACTGTTCTTTACATATTGCTATTGTTCCACTTCGAACTAAGTCAATATAATTTTGTATTTCTGGTATAAGTTTAGAGTTCATCCTCATCATCACTTACAACATTTTCTGTAGTCAGTTCCAGCTCTTTTAGAATTGCTAATTTTTGTTTATTGTAAAGTACTGCGTTTTTGACGGAGGGATTATCTTTTTCATATTCTTTGCCAGATGCAGAAATAGTTTCATAGGTATATCCTCGCTTTTTCACATCCTTTTGCATTAATTTTTCCTGATTAAAATACCAAATATAATCATCAATTAACCCTAAAAAATGCTCTACATTTGCACTTTTATCTTCAAGCTGTTTTATTAAAGATTCCTTGATTTTCTTAGCACTAGCCATACTTTTTATCCCTCCCTTTAAATGTAAATTTATGTCATATATAGGCCAATTTTTCTTCACGCGCGCGAGGCAGACATCTTGTCGTCCCTATATCCCGTTCTCCCAAAGCTCAAGATTTTTCCATTTTTTTGACCGGGGGGTGTGTTGTTTTGTCTCTGCCACTTGCTAAATCTATTCCAACATAGCCTATAAGAATTAAATGTCCCCCACATTTCTTACACATTCTTCTATGATTTGAAACTCTTACAATCTCTTGGCTGGCACATTCTAAACATTCATATAGCATATCCATATAATCACCATCTTTCTTTATTCAATTGAGGTTTTCGTTTACGATAAAATTTTTCTGGATGTTCTTCATCATGGCAACTATTACACAATGAAGTTAAATTACTTAATGTTAACGCAAGCTCTGGATGTTTCTTCAAATGTTCCTTATGATGTACACATTGAGCTTCACTATACAATCCTTTAGCTTTACACTTCTGACACTCATTGTTATCTCTCTCTAATGCTTTAATCCTTACACATTTCCAAAGTTTAGAATTATAAAAAGCTTTTATATTATGTTGCCTTATTAAAGCATTAATCCATTTTACTAACTGTACTGTGTCCATTTAGTTTTCCTCTTTATATTTTTTAATTAAAGTACATGACAACAAATAATTAAGCATAAGAAAAGCACCTAGCTTTTAACTAAGTGCTCTACAAATCTCTGTATAAATGAATTTCTACTATACTTAGTATACTACTTTAAATGGCTTCATTACTGCACACTTTTCAAAAACTTTTATATTCTTAGTCCTCTTTTTTCTGCAAACAACTTTCTTGCTTCTCTTAGCCAGTTATATATCCATCTTTCACTGGCGGGAATATATAACTCTGCTTCATGTACTCTAGTATGTATATCACCTCTTTTTAACTCCTTGTCCACATCTTTAAAATAAACAAGCTTTATAGCTTGTACAATAGCTCTGCCCTGAGTTTTAATTCTAAGTTCTGAAATGGTAAGCTCCACAGCTTCCATATCTCTAATTTCTGCTAGCTTCTTGTTAACTGCTTTTTCCGCTCTCATTATTGCGGCTTCTGTTGGACAGCTTACTCCGCTACCCTTTTGTTTCCTCTGATACTCTTCTAATGCTTCATCATATATTTTTTTCTTGTATTTATCTGCCGACATACTCTGTTTAGCATAAAACCTAAATGCAGCAGTTGCGTAATCTCTAATATGATTTTTCATATTGTCACCTCTAGCATTACGATTTTGTTATTTAAAAATATCCTGCATCTTTATACCCGCTTTTTCAAATAACTTTTGATAATATACACCTATACTATTTTTAGGGAAAGAATGTCCATGTATATATGCCGCTATTATCATTCTTATGCCAAGTTCTATTTCACTATATGCTTTACCTGGCTTATGCATTGTATAAGTAATAACTTTAAAAATATAATCTATCTTTCTTTTAGTTATTCCAAAAATTGTACACATCGGAAACAACTCAGGATATTTCTTTAAAAACAATAAATCTTGTTTTGTAAAATTTCTTTTGATATTTAATTTTAAATACTTTTTATTCTTAACACTTTTGTTCATGATAATTGCCCCTAAATTTAATGCCTCTCATTTAAATCACCTTCATATTCCCATAAACTTAATTTTCCCTTTGCAGGTATTGGATTTTTAAGTAATTCAACTCTATCTAAAATCCAAGCATATCTACCTGGAGTAAAATCTCCAAGCTCTAATTCATTTCCCGTTATTGCTTTACCATTTTCAAGAGTTGCTTTAATGACTTTTAATGAAGTATCTGAAAACCAATCTTTCATTTTTATACAATCAATAAGCTCACATTTTGCAATAATTAAACCTGTTGGAAGATTCTTTTCTGTGCATCCATGATTTTTTAAAGTCGATTTAATTGGTTCTCTTAAACATGATTTTTTATCAATACTTTTACCAGCATGAATTAATAATGGTCCACGATATTTACTTTTCCATGATCTAGTTTCAATTTTCTTTTTACCCAGGGCTATCAGCGTAGCCCAAGGTTGTCTTATAGTTAATGTTTTCACTTTTTTCAACACCTCCTGGACGTAAACTATTTGTTTTACGATATAAAAAATACCGCAAAATTCATTTCTGAATAATACGGTATTCTAATAAAATAAAATTTAGCAATTATTACGAGTCCAATTGCCCTTTCTATCATCTATATAATATGGTAATTTTATTTCATCTAATAACTGACCTAAGAGCATAGATTTTTCATGATTCAAGAAATTATTATTAGCTGTAAAATTTAGTGAACATCTTTGATTATCAACTTTAGTATAAAAACAATAAACGCCATCATTTCGTCTGTCCATGCCTAATACAGCTTCTGCTCCTGTTTTTAGTTGTCTTTCACTAAAAACTGGTTTCACAACAATTTCCCTTTTTAAAAAATCGTACTGTCCACCATCTTTAGCAAACCACTCAATCCATTTGTTAATAATTCTAACAATATACCTTCTAGCATAAAATGGAGAACTTACGTCATAATTTGATTGCTCCTCAAATAATTCTTTTGCATAGGCTAATGATAAATGATACTTTTTACCTAAACTTTCTTCAATGCTATTAATATGTTCACAATAGTCATTAATAAATTCATATATAGTATTTATCATATGAAAATTTTCACTTGCTATGCTTGACTCATTATATGACATATTCATTAAATTAGTAAGCTTAGATTTAAAAAGTTTTTTTCACCCAATATATTTCTACGTCTTTGCTCGTTCATTATCCACTTATGCTGAATTATATCATTTAATAATATTGCCAAAGACTTACTTGTCTCATCAGCATTTTTATCAAAAGAAGTTAATATAGGTAAGATGCCATTAGCCGTAATATAAACATGTAACAATTCATGAGAAAAAATGTAATCTGAATATGATTCTGGAGTAATATATATTTTAAAATTGCCCTTACCATCATGAATATATTGAGCTGTAGCATTACCAATACGCGGCTTTTCCATTATTACATGTAACCTTTCTGAATCTAAATTCTTTATCGTTTCTTCATATAACTTCAAAACTTCATCACTTAAATTTTCTTTATGTAATTCCATTTATTAAACACCTCACATGTAAATTTTATACACAAGAAAATTATAACATATTTTGATATGCTAATATCTATCATTTGCTTAATACCGTATTATTCAATTTTCAAAGAACAATTTTGTCTAACTAATTCACAAAAATATCATTTTGCATATTAAATATTATCTTCTACAGTTTTGAAATTTCTTCCACAATTATTACAGATAACGATTCCATCATCCGTCCAAAATTCTAAGTCTTTCTTTTCTCCACAAAATGGACAACATTCTATTTCTAAAATATCAACTTCTTTTGCCATTTATAACTCCTCCCACTGAAATTTATTTCATTTATTAAAACAAAACCTTTAGGATCTATTCTCTTTATAGAGTGCCACCGCTTCTGGCATTGTTTTTATTCCATATTTTTTTATCTTTTCAAAAGTCTTATTTGCTTTTACTTTATCAGTTAAAAATTCATGTATATGGTTATAAATTAACTTTCTTAATGTATTTAGCTGCCTTTCATTTAATTCCTTCTTTTTCAAATAGACCACTCTCCTTTATTTTTGCAATTATTTCACATGAATCTAACAATAAGTTATCTCTTATACCTCCATCAAATTTAGTTACCATTTTCATATACATTGCATAATCTATTAAATCATTAAAAGTTTTTATTAGCTTTTGCATAAGCTCCTCTTTGTTAATTTCTTTACTCATTCAAAAGCCCTCTTTCATCTTAGCCACAATATCACAAACCGCTTCTTTATATTTTTCTTTAGCTTTATCATCTCGTATTTCCGATAAAGTATTAATTAATGCTTCAAATGTCTTAGTAAACTCTTTAAAGTATATTGAGAATTTAATCGCTGGTTCATTAGTAGAAACTCTTGCTCTAAGATCTTCAAGTTCCTTTTCAACTTCTTCAGGAACTTTTTCAACGGATGCAACTACTTCGATTGGCTTTTCATTTAATTCCTTTTTAAGTTCATCTATTTCTTTCAAAGCATCTTGAAATTTATTTTGAGTTTCTTCTAAAGACAATTGAAGTCTTTCAATTTCATCATTATCATTGCTAGATTGAGCTTCTAATAATTTTTCTTTACTCTCTTTAATGTAAATTCTAAGGTTTTCAATTTCTACTTCTTTATTAGTCAATGTCTCCTTATTGCGAACTTTTTCCTTTGATGCTTCTTCTTGAAGCATTTTTAACTTATTCTCTAATTTATGATTTTCTTTTATAAGTTTTTGAAGCTCTCTCGTTGACATATTCTCTACATCATTTTTTTCTATAAATCCTTCTCTTTCATCTTCTGGTATTTCTAGTAGAGCTATTGCCTGAGAATAGCTTAAATTGGCAAACGCTTGCGACTTTGAATTATCACCAATAAGTGTAATCTGATCCGCTCCATATTCTTGAAATATTCTCATGAGGTTATTTGCAGTTCTCTGAGAATAATCCACCGATTCTTTTAGCCATTTTCCCCACTCTCCATGAGCCAACATTTGTTTTGCTTCAACCAACCGTCTCCCAATTTCTATACTATTGTATAAGACCATTTTTCTGGTCTTCTCTTTTATATTGTTAATTTCTGCTGCTATTAATGTTACATCTCTATTTATAGGTATATCCTCTATAGAAACTTGGTCCACTTTAGGTTGATTTATTTTATCAATACTTTTAGGCTCTTTAACATCTTCTTTTCCTTTGGATTTATCACTAAGTAAATCAGCCATGTTAAACTTTTTACTCAATTCCCTTTTCCTCCTCTCTGGTTATTTTTAATCACATTCCAGATACTCATTTACTAAAGACAAATAATCTTTTGCCGCAGTACTATTTTTCGCATATTCTTGCAACGATTGACCTGTAAAAGTTGTTTCATCTACTTTTACCGTATTCCTTATAATGGTTTTAAACATAGGATAATTTCCATTATTCCTTATCCATTCCGCTCCCTGCATATTAACTTTATTTTTCCTAAACATAGTTATAAAGCATCCTTTAAATTGTAGATGTTCATTAAATTCCTTAACCTCTTCTATCTGTTCGGTAAGCTGCTCCAACCCATCAAATGCAAACTTGTCCACCTTTATCGGTACTAATACATCATCACTAGCAACAAGGGCATTAATAATACTCATATTTATATCCGGAGCATTATCTATAACGCAATAATCATATTTGTATTCAATTTTCTTTAAAGCTCTTTTTAACCTTGTTTGCTGTGGTCTGGACACATCCATCAATACTTCTTTATTCGCCCTTAATAAAGTCATATTTGCTTGTATCACATCCAACCCGCTATACTTTGTATTTTTTATTACTCTTTCTATATCAAAATCTTTTATTGTAAGTACTTCAGATATACCTGGTTCATCATAATCATGCACGTTAAAAAACTTGCTTGTATTGCCCTGTTTATCATTATCTATAATCAAAACACTATTCCCTTTTGACGCTAATATACACGCTATATTTATAGAGCTTATAGTTTTACCCACTCCACCCTTTAAATTTATTAAAGATATTACTTTCATATCATTTCACCTTCTCCCAAATAATCTAATATTTCTTTTGAAGCTTCTTCCCATCCCTTACAAACTATTGCATAATATCCTTGGGCATTTAAAGATTTAAGCCAACAATCTTGATTCTTTGTAGTTCCATTTCCTTTTTTCTTTTTAAGCTCTATATACAGTCCATGAAAGCCATTACGTGCAACTGGCAAACTAATATCTGGCACACCTGACTTCACGCCCTCCAGCTTTAACCTTTTTGCCGTGGTAATATTTCGCTTTCCTCCATTAGGGATATGATGCATAAGTGCTAATTCTGGATATTTTCCTTCTTCATATGCTGCCCACCTAAATAAACATATTTGTTCTACACTTTCACTTGCTACTGGTAATTCATTTTTCCTCATAACGTTCTCCTTTCATGTTGATAAGCTGTGTATAACCTGTTAACATCTTGTGTATATTTTCATTCTAGTTTTATCATTTTTAAATATATAGACCACCCTGTTATGTCGTTATATACCGCTTTTAATGAGTAGTCATTATTTGCTAGTTTCCACCCCGGATATTTTTTCTCCCAATAGTAGCTATCAGGTATACTTTTACATATTTTCTCAATCTCTCTTCTTCTATATTTATGGTCATTGTTTCTATACCATGGTTTTTTAAGATTATGAGATGAAGTCCACCTTTTCTTGCTACAAGGCCTTTTGGTTAGATATCTACATAATGCAGAAACACCATTTTCATCCGGTTGCAATCTGTCCACATTTATAAAACCTATGCTTTCACCTTTCTTTTCACCTTTTTTTCTTCTCCTGCTCCAGAGGTCTTCTATTGTATCTCTATTAAGACCGCCATTTATAATAATATGATGATGTATTCTTATCGGCTTTTCTCCATTTTCTTCTGTGTTATACTCGGTTACAAGTATATACTCCAATGGTATTAGTCCTTCTTTTTCTCTTCTGTAATTAATTCGGCGTAAGTAATTTGTCACTTCTCTCTCAGCATCTTCTAATGTCTCTGGTAAGAATTCATCTTTATATGTCGCAGTAACATGATAATCTCCTAAACCAAAATTAGAATTTACTAATTGTGTGAAATATCTTCTTGAATTTTTATCATTTAGATTTTTTTGTTTGGGAGCACTTTCTTTCCTTTTCTTAGACCTCTTACCCTTACTTATTTCTTTTTGCATTTTTGAATATGGAAATATATCTACTTCCATATATTTATCACCACAATATATCTTTTTTTCTCTCATGAAAGTCATCATGTCTTTTTTCTCCCTTCTGTCAGGAGTATATAGCTTATAACAATCCTACTCTTTTATATATTTCTATATAAAACTAGTATTTATTATCTAGTTATTATTACTTTTAAATATATATAATTAAATAGTATCGTTAAAACATTAATACCCAATACAAGCTGTAAAAAGATTGATTTATTCTATATTTTATTGACCTCCATCGCTTTATTTTGATATAATGTGAATAAGGATTTTCTTAAAGCGATGAACTTTTAGTAAACGCTTTACATTTATCTTAGTGGGATATATGTAAAGCGTTTTACTATTGCCTTTATAGTTTATAAAAACCATATATAGTATTTTTATCCTCCTGCTGTAAGCACCTTTTAAATGCAATAGCACATCTTTCTGTAATTGCTATTACCTCATTGTAGCTAGGCTTTTTACCAAAGCTTTTAAAATTAAATGCTATATCATCAGCTACCATTTTTTCAATTTCCTTAAGCTCTGCATCAGATAAAGCTTGTCCTATTCTTCTTTCTAAAAGTTTCTTAAACATACTTTTTCCCATGTTTAAATTACCTCTCTTATATTTATTGGTACTAATTTTTAGCTTGCTGCATAGGATATATTGGATAAGTATTTGCATTTTACTAAAAATAGTTTTTTATAAAAGGCTTTTCAGCCTTGGTAATCATTTTGCATCCTTAAGTTCACCATTTTTTAGGTCTTCAATACATTTAAGTATTTTATCCCTATTCAAGTCACAAACTAGTTTTGTAAATCTTCTCTTTGCCGCTGGAATCTCTTCTGGGTTTAAAACCACTATTTTTAGTCTTTCCCTCTCCTTTTTCATAAATAAGCCTCCATAAAAGTACTACTATTATGTTATTCAAGTTAATAACTTTTGGTTACTTTTAACTGTATTTTTCCTATGCCATACATTTTCTTGGCCTATCTAAATTTCTTCTTGCAAACTCAAAGCCTTCCTTAAAAGCTGCCATGTATTTAGCCATTTCTTCTTGCTCTTGAACCGTTAAATCTTTTAAAAATTCAACCATTTCATCAACCGCTGGCTTTTCTTCTCTTCTTAATATAGCTTCCATAATTTTTCCTCCTTACTTTTTATTAATTTTCTTATATCAATATTTCTACTCTCTAGCTGAAAACCACTTGAAGGATTGTGGTTGCTTTTGAGTTATATAGATGTGGTTTTATCTAATTTGAATTATTATCTCTTTCTATCGGATTAACCATATTATAATATAGATTATCTATTTTTGTCAATATATTTTCATGTTTTTATATAGACAATCCGATTTTTTTATTTTATAATTGAATCAACAGTTAATGGTAGGAGGAATTAAAATGGTTAAGAATAACGTTGGCGATATTCGCGATAGAATACGCTATTTAAGAGAAAAGATTCTTATAATAAAACAAAACGAAATGTCCTTAAGACTTGGTTTGAAACAAGGTTCCCTTTCTGATATTGAAAGAAAAAAAACCAAAAATGTTACTGATAGAGTTATAAATGATATATGTCGCGAGTTCTCCGTAAGTGAAGAGTGGCTACGATATGGTACTGGTAATCCAATTAAAGAGAGTGATACATTTTCTCTTGATGAATATGCTAAAGCAAATAAATTAACTTCACTTGAACTTGATATTATTAAAAGTTATATGGAACTTGACAATGAAACTAGGAATAAACTAATGTCGCATCTTAAAAATGCATTTACAAGACACTTTAATGATGAAACTTCCGCTGCTAAAGAATCAACCGACAATGACACCCCCACAACATCCCCTGAAGATGTAGAAAATTTTGAAGAATATAAAAAAAGAGAAGTTGAAGCCTATGCAATCGAACTAGATGCTGAATCAAAAGGGGAAATATTATCAGTTTCAGGAAAGCAAAAAGGAGCTTAAAAAATAATAAAATATTGAAAGGATGTGATATTCATGTCTCTAAATCCAATAGATAATAGAATATATACTTATGAAGATTATTTAAAATTCACAGATGATAAACCTGTAGAAATTATAGACGGGAGGATTTCAGCAATGTCACCAGCACCAAGTAGAATACATCAAATGATAGTTTCAAAGCTGTTAATAGCTATAGGAAGATATATAGAAGATAATAAAGGAGAATGTGAAGTTTATACCGCTCCCTTTGATGTAATATTAAAAAACGATGATGAAGACACTATTCATAGTAAAAATATTATTCAACCAGATATATCAGTTATATGCGATAAAAATAAACTAAATGATAAAGGCTGTGTTGGTTCTCCTGATATGATAGTTGAAGTTATATCTCCTTTCAATCCCAGCAATGATTATGTAAGAAAATTAAATTTGTATGAGCAATTTAAAGTTAGAGAATACTGGATTATAAATCCTATGGAGCAAAATATTTTAGTATATACATTAACTGATAATGGTTATAACGCTCCTAAATTATATTCTTTTAATGATAAGGTTAAAGTCAATATTTATGATAATTTAGAAATAGACTTTAATTCACTAAATCTTTTATAAACTTTCCATAAACGGACATGATGAAATGTAAAATAATTTATTTTAAAAAATGTTACAATCACATGTCCTTTAATTAATCTTTGAGGAGTGGTGTTATGCTAAGAGTAGCAATATATAGTCGTAAATCTGTAGAAACAGACACAGGCGAAAGCATAAAGAACCAGATAGCCATCTGTAAACAGTATTTTAAAAGGCAAAATGAAGAATGTAAATTTGAAATATTTGAAGATGAAGGATTCTCTGGAAGCAATATAAATAGACCTTCCTTTCAAAGAATGATGGAACTGGCTAAAATTAGACAATTTGACGTAATAGCTGTTTACAAAATAGACCGTATAGCTCGTAATATAGTAGATTTCGTAAATGTATATGATGAATTAGACAAATTAAACATTAAGCTAATAAGTATCACTGAAGGTTTTGACCCCTCTACCCCAGTTGGTAAAATGATGATGATGCTTTTAGCTTCTTTTGCCGAAATGGAAAGAATGAATATAGCACAGAGGGTAAAAGATAATATGAAGGAACTTGCCAAAATGGGTCACTGGAGTGGTGGAACTCCTCCTAAAGGATATAAGGCAAATCGTATTAAAGAAAATAGCAAAAAGATAACTCATTTAGAACTTATAGAAGATGATGCAAAGGACATAAAAGAAATATTTGAACAATATGCTCTAGGACTTTCAATGTATAAAATAAGCAAAAGTTTCAAGGCTAAAGGTAAAAATTATCCTAACAAAACTATATCAAATATATTAATAAATCCAACATATCTTAAGGCAACAAATGAATCAGTTAAATATCTAGAAAGTCAAGGGTATACTGTTTACGGTGAGCCTAATAATTGTGGCTTTTTACCTTATAATCGCAGGCCTAAATCTAATGGGAAAAAGACATGGAACAATATAGATAAATTTGTTAGTATATCAATTCATAAACCTATTATAGACCTAGAGCTATGGGTACGTGTACAAGAAAAACTAAAAGAAAAAACAATTGCCCCTCACCCACATGAAAGCAGTTATTCCTTTTTATCTGGCGGACTTATAAGGTGCAAATGTGGTGGCCATATGCTTTTAAAGCCAGGTGCTCCAAGGAAAAAAGTTCCTCAAAAATATTATTTTGTTTGTGCAAATAAGTGGAACGGTATAGGATGCCCTAGTAAACACTTAAGAGTGGATTATGCTGAAGATGATTTCCTATCTTTCTTAGAAAAATTCCTAGACAAAAATTATTTAAAGGAATATCTAAACCAATCTAATGATATTAAGGGTATAGATCAGGAAATTAAATCTATAAATAAAAAAATTAAATCAAATGACATTTTAATCAATAATTTAATTGATAAATTGGCTCTAATGTCAAACGATGCTTCAAAATTATTAATGAAAAAAATTGAAGATCTAACTCAAAACAATAATAGTCTAAAAGAATATTTATTGAAATCACAAAGGGAAAAATTATTAAATGACTTAAATAAGAATAATATAGATGTAATATATGATACTATAAAAAAAATACTCAATACTTCTAATAATGATTTAAGAAGGATTTATATTAAAAATCTAGTAAAAGAAATAATATATGATTATGATACTAATTCCTTAAATATCATCATATCAAAATTAGGTGTCATTTAAACTGGTTCGCATGTGCCGCAGCTTTATCTGCTAAAAAAGCAGGTGCTGATGTAGTTATATATGAAAAAACCGACATGGTACTTGGCCTAGGAAATGTAGGAGGAATAATGAGAAATAACGGCAGATACACTGCTGCAGAAGAAATCACTGCACTTGGAGCAGGAGATCTAATAAGCATCACAGACAGCCTTACTAGACACAAAAATTTAGATTTTCCCGGTCATAAGCATGCTCCACTTACAGTATTGCGATCTTATTAAAATTCAAATAAAAGCAACATGTCAAAAGGTCATCTTTCTAGGATGTTTTGACATGTCTATAATAAGTATCCATATGGTTTCAAGAACTCTGTTTATTTTGCCGTACTTAAAATTCGGGCACCTTTGATATTTACCTGACAATTCATACATAACATTTTTCCAAATTTTTTATTGCTATAATCTGCTACTTTTTCCGATATGATGTTTCCACACTTTTCACAGTGAAGTTCATTTTTATTTATTACGTCTTTGTTGTCTATAGTAACTGTTTTACTCTGGTCACCAGCAGCTTTTCCTAAAGAATATCTTAATCTATAATAATTATCTTGAATTTCCAACTGATTAATTTCCCTATTCTTATTGTATCCTATTGACTTAACTTGAAAATGTACCCTTGGCGACAGAGTAACTTTACCATCTTTTTCAGCAAATTCTCCCTGCTGTAAACCGATCCATATAAAAGGAGCTGTATAAAGTTCTCTTCCTATTCCAATATTAAATCCTGCCCTTTTAAAACTATCACTAGCTTGACCTTTTTCTTTTTCCGTATAACTTTCCACTCCCACATCTTGCTTTCTAATCCACTGTTTCTTTTCATCATCCCAAATATCTATATTACAAAATAGTCTTCCATTTATAAGTTCATGGGTTCTTTTCCACCCTGTCATTCCAAAGGTTTCATCAAGTATTTTCATATCAACTCTTGCATCTTTATATAAGAGCAAAACACACCCTACACCATTTGGAGTTTTCTTTAAGCTCTGTACCCTTATTTCAATTTCATCTGCTTTTAAAAGCCGTACCTCCTTATTCATATTGCTTCACCTCCTCTATCTAATACTTAAACTTGTGGATTGTTTAATTTCCACACCATCTATCTTTATTTCTTGTTTTGAGTCTTCTAATATAGCCGTTTTATCCAGTTTATATGGTTGAGGAATCTTATACCTTTGTGGAATAGCATCTTCATCTATTACATTAACAGAAGGTGGATTTTTTCTTATTGAAAGAGTAAATAGTTTACCATTTATTTTTTCTTTCTTTAATATCTTCATATGGTCAAATAAATAACTTTTTAAATTTAAGACTTTATTTTCTGTTACTTTTTTTCTATCTTGAAGTCTTTTAATTTCCTCCTCCAAACCTTTAATGTCCGTACCTTTCGATTTAATTATTTTAGCAATATTTTCAGCTTTTACATTAAATTCCTCGTTAATTGAATCTAAGGATCTTTCTATATCACTTTTGGCATTTTCTAACTCCGGATTGTCCAATAAATCTTCCAAATTTCTGTATCTCTCTGAAATCTCATATAGTTTACTCAAACTCATTCCTCCCCTACTACTTTTTAAATATATATCCATACTATTAAAGGATTTTTCTTATCTATAATATATTTTATAGTTCTAAACTCTTTTAACTGCTTATCTCTCTGTTCTATATTTTCAAATCTCATTTTAGTTTTGTTTTCCATCTTATACCTCCTCTGAAGGTACACTCACTTTTTTCATATTCTTAATTTTAGTTTGAATGGTTTTCAATATGTCTATACTTATTTATTTCTTCCATGTTTGTCTTTCTTTTAATGTTTTTATGAGTTCATCTATTTGTTCAACACGTAATTCGCTTATAAGTGCTCTTGCAAAAACTCTTGCCATTCTTGTTTCCAGTTCATCCATTATTTTAGGGTCTTTTGAATAATGCATTCTTACTTTTATTAGCTTGGCCATAAAATAACATCTCCCAGCTATTTTTTAAGCATATTTACCTACAATATTATATGCACCTCAACTTATTGTGTGATGAAAATTTTTAATTTAAAAAGGAATAAAAAGTTAATTAAGGCCATGTAATTTAATATAGGACTATATTAATTTTTGAGGATGTGATTTTAAAAAATGATAGCAGCTGTATACAGCAGAAAATCCAAGTTTACATGCAAAGGTGAGTCTATAGAAAGTCAGGTACAAATATGTAAAGAATATGCAAAGAATAATTTGAAAATAAGCAGTTTTATAATATATGAAGATGAAGGTTTTTCTGGCGGCAATACAAATAGACCTAGATTTCAAGAACTTTTAAAAGATGCTAGAAAAGAAAAATTTAATTTTTTAATATGCTACAGGTTAGACAGGATTAGTAGAAATGTTGCTGATTTTTCTACTACATTAGAATTATTACAGAAACATAATATATCTTTTGTAAGTGTAAAAGAACAATTTGATACAAGTACCCCTATGGGTAAAGCCATGGTATATATAGCTTCTGTATTTGCACAGTTAGAGCGCGAAACTATTGCAGAACGTGTTCGAGATAATATGTTAGAACTTGCAAAATCCGGACGCTGGCTGGGAGGTCAAACTCCCCTTGGTTTCAACTCTAAGAAAGTAACTTATTATAACTCTGAAATGAAACAAAAATTTATGCATAAACTTTCTCCTATACAAAAGGAATTGGATAAAGTTAAATTGATATATGGTAAATACATGGAATTTGGTTCTATATCCCTAGTTCTTAAATATCTACTTACTAATAACATAAAAGGCAAAAATGGTGGAGACTTCTCATCTATGTCAATAAATGATACTCTTAGAAATCCTGTTTATGTAAAGTCAAACGATTTAGTTTTTAAATATTTAAAAGACTTAGGTATAACTACCTGCGGCATACCTAATGGCAATGGAATCATTACATATAATAAACGCAATTCAAAATATATAACTAGAAGTACAAGTGAGTGGATTGCTGCTGTTGCCAAGCATAAAGGAATTATTGAAAGTACTACCTGGCTAGAAGTGCAATTTCAATTAGATAAAAATAAAAGGAAATCTAGTCCAAGACAGGGAACATCTAAAAAATCTTTATTATCTGGAATATTAAAATGTGCTTTGTGCGGTTCACCCATGCGTGTCTCTTATGGAAGATCTAAAAAAAGTGAAAATAAAAGAACTTACTATTATGTGTGTACAATGAAAGCCCATTCTGGAAAAACCAGATGTGTTAACCCTAATGCCAACGGTCCAAAAATTGAAAAAGCTATTGCTGAAAATATTAAAAAACTAAATATAAATAAGCTTTTAAAAGAACTACAATATCGTAAAAATGAATCAACTTCTTCTATTAAAAATAATTTTGTTGAAATGCTAAAAAGAGAAATTGAAGATAAAAGTACCCAAATGAACACATTGTTGCAACAATTATCAAATATAAATGCAGATGACTCCCCTGCTTCTGAATTTATCCTAAATAAAATAGAAAACTTAGCAAAAACAATAAAGGATTTAAATTTGAAATTAGACAAGTCTAAAAATATTGAAGAAGAAAATGTAGATCTAGATATAATAGAAAAAGCCTTAGAAAATTTCAATTCATCCTTTGCCCTAATAAAAAATGTGTCAATCAAAAGGCATATCTTAGAAAACATAATTGACAAAATCTACTGGAATGGTAATACAGGTGATATTGATGTTTACTTATGGGGAAGTGAAAAAGTACACAAGTTTCATCCTAGTATTCCCTAAATCTGCTGCAATACCATAAATCATGTTCATGCTTGGCTCTATGATGTAAATAAAATCGAACCAGCTGTTAGAAAATATATTTTAAGTAAAGGCATAAAACTAAAGCTAATATCAAGAGTAGTGGATGTAAAAATGGAAGGGACTAAAATAAAAGGCATATATACCTCAAATGGAGATTATGAAGAAGCAGATGCCTTTGTTGAGACTACAGGTTCCACAGGTCCTATGGGAAACTGTATAAAATATGGTAACGGCTGTTCCATGTGCATACTTAGATGTCCTTCCTTCGGACCTAGAATAAGCATAAGCAAATGTGCTGGAGTAGAAGATCTTCACGGCGAGAGATTAGATGGAACTTACGGAGCTTTCAGCGGTTCCTGTAAACTTGCTAAAGATACTATAGATAAAAATCTCTTACATGAAATTGAAGAAAAAGGTGCAGTAGTACTTAAAGTTCCAGAAGAAGATGTAAATATGGATAAGTTAAAGGCTAAAGTATGCCAGCAGTATGCTTTAAAAGAATTTGCACAAAATGTAATACTTTTAGATACAGGCCATGTAAAGTTAATGACATCTTATTATCCTTTAGAAAAGTTGCGTAAAATACAAGGTCTAGAAAATGTCAAATTCATAGATCCGTATTCTGGAGGTAAGGGAAATTCCATAAGATATCTTTCCATCGCACCCGTTTCTGTGGACTTAAAAGTAAATGGCATAGATAACTTATTTTGCGGTGGAGAAAAAAGTGGTCTCTTTGTAGGTCACACAGAAGCTATATGTACAGGATCTCTTGCCGGTCATAATGCCGTAAAATGTGCACTCAATATTCCTACTCTAACACTTCCAACTAATACAGCTATTGGAGATATCATAAGCTATGCAACTTCCAAAATACACACTAAAGAAGGAAGAAAAAATAGATATACTTTTGCTGGTGCAGAATTTTTTAACAGAATGAAAGAAAAAGGTCTATATTCCATAGACAGAGAAGAAATACAAAATAGAATTAAAAATACTGGTCTTTCAAATATATTTAATAAAAAATTAGTTTAATAGCTCTAAGTAGGCTTCTGAACAAAAAATAAACTTATGCTTCAAATACTTTACAACCACAAGTACGGTTAAATATACTTGTTTATTGTAAAACATTTCTACGCATAAGTTTATTTTTTTATAAGCATACAAATATTTTTCAAACATAAAATATTATATTTAAAAATGTATCCATTACATCTTTAGATCGTCTTAAAATTATATTCAATGACAAGATAATAAAAAGGGCTATAGTAAAAACTACTGTCCACCCTTTAATATCAATACTTTTATTTAAAATTCTATATTATAGTTTAAGTGAAATTTCATTTAATTTTTCTGACATAGAAGTAACTTCTTCTATACTAGCTGTGATTTCCTGTGCAGCAGCTGCCTGTTCTTGACTTGACGTTAATGAATCTTGACTCATCTTGCTAGAAGACTCAACCTTTTCCTTAATATTATCCGTTAACTTTGCAATTTTAGGCACTGTGCTTCTTGACTGTTCCGATAATTTTCTAATTTCCTGAGCAACTACTCCAAAACCTTTTCCAGCATCTCCGGCCCTAGCTGCTTCAATTGAGGCATTTAATCCAAGCATCTTAGTTTGATCTGCTATGCCCTTTATAAGTGAAGCTACACCATTTATTTCTTGTGATAAATCTGTTATTTCATTAATACTATTATTAAGATTCTGCTCATTTTCATGTATAGTAGATGCCGATGCTGCTAATTCTTCAATAGTAGAAGTTATTTGGGCAAGACTATCTTCTAAACTCCTGGACATTTCTTTCAAATTATTTGCTTCAACTTTAGGAATCATAAGACCAAAAGTTCCAATTAATTCACCTGTATCATCACTAAATAAAGGATAGCAAACTGATAAAACTGGTACACCATACATTGAATCATCATGCTCTACAGACACTGGTTTTCTAGTTTTCACAGCTTCAGCAACTGTAGTATCTTTCTTAAAATTATCTCCAACCTTTAATTGAGACAGCTTAAAATCTTTTGAATCTTGTATGCTTATAAATTTATTTAAGTCTGTAGTAAAAATAATAGCACCATCAGAAAACATTTCAGATAATATTGGTGCAAAATCATCAAATGCCTTCATTAATGGATGCTGCACTGGAAATACAGTAGAAAACACTCCTACAGTTTGTCCTTCATCATTCACTATTGGTTCCGACACAATCTTCAGTCTCATTCCATATAAAGAACGTGGGACATTTTCTATAATCATTTTATTTTGACTCATAGCTTTACCAGTTATACTATTTGAATTCAACTTTTCACCAACTTGAAATATATTTAAATCAAATTCCTTAGACGCTTTTCTCCAAGTATAAGTAGTTCCATCACTGGTTAAATATATAACACCACCTGGTATCATATCTGCTTGCGTTTGGCACATATCTTTTACATATTTTACTCCATTTATAGAAATCATATTACATTCTCCTTTTCAAAATTTAATATCATTATATATCATAATATTACATTTTTATATACTTTATTCGATACTTGTCCAATTTGTATAAAATTTTGCCTAACTCCATCCTAAATTTAATACAAAGTTACTTATATGTATTATACAGTTAAATATTTCTACTCATAAGTTTATTTTTTAGTTAAAAACTTCATAAACATATACATAATTGTAAAATTAGCTTGATACCAAATGTAAAGTGTACTATACTATAATTGTAAAGTGTACTATACATTTAGGAGATGAATCTTCAAAATATGAAAAATAAAATTAGGGAACTTCGGAAAGAAAGAAAAATCACACAAGAAGAATTAGCAGATTTCTGCAATGTAACAAGACAAACAATAATATCACTGGAAAATGGTAAATATAATCCATCCATTTTTCTTGCTTATAAGATAGCAAAGATATTTAACATGACGATTGAACAAGTATTTATTTTTGAAGAGGAGGAATAGTTTTATGTATCATGCTAAAAGAAATCTTATATATTTTATATTTCAAACTATTTTCGGTATTATTGCACTGTTATTTTTTATATTTGGAGATTTTGCAAACAATCACAGTAAAGATATACTTTCAGGAATTGGCATCTCTTTTACAATCGCTGGAGTTATTGGCATTGCCACCAGCCTAAAGTTGTTAAAGGATCCTAAAAAAGCAGCAAAAATTGAAATGGCACAAACAGAAGAGCGTACACAATTCATAAAAGCAAAGACAAAATCTTTTGTTTACACTATAATGATTTACCTTGAATCAGCAGTTATTATTGTAACTGGACTTTTAGGATTTAGAACAATTTGTATTACACTTTCAGCTATTGTGCTTTTAAAAGTTATATTGAATCTCATCTTTTCCAACTACTATATGAAAAAATACTAATCTAAAGATATACCGTTTTACTTCATAATACGGTATATTTTTATTTTCTACTTCACATAATAGAAATATACTTATCAATAGTTTAATATTTACAAAGATATACGTTCTAAAACATAACAAAATATTACCAAAACTGATTTGCATAATCCATATAAGTATAGTATAATCAGTTAGATAATATTTTAACAATCTTTTTAAAAAATACTTTATGTATTTACAAGGAGGATAAAAATGGCAAGATTTACTTTACCAAGAGACATTTATTTTGGAGAAAATTCATTAGAAACCTTGAAAGACCTAGATGGAAAAAAAGCTGTTATTGTCGTAGGTGGTGGATCCATGAAACGATTTGGATTCCTTGATAAGGTAGTAAACTACTTAAAAGAAGCAGGTATTGAATCAAAATTAATAGAAGGAGTTGAACCAGATCCATCTGTAGAAACTGTTATGAATGGCGCTAAACTAATGAGAGAATATGAACCAGATTTAATAGTATCAATAGGTGGGGGTTCACCAATTGACGCAGCAAAAGCTATGTGGATATTCTATGAATACCCTGAGTTTACTTTTAAAGAGGCTGTGGTTCCTTTTGGTCTTCCTAAATTAAGACAAAAAGCAACATTTATAGCTATACCTTCTACAAGTGGTACTGCAACAGAAGTAACGGCATTTTCTGTAATAACAGACTATAAAGCTAAAATTAAATATCCTTTAGCTGACTTCAATTTAACACCAGATATAGCTATAATTGATCCAGCATTAGCTCAAACAATGCCACCTAAATTAACTGCACATACTGGAATGGATGCACTTACCCATGCTATTGAAGCATATGTTGCAGGACTTCATTCAGTTTTCTCAGATCCTCTTGCTATTCAAGCTATAGTTATGGTAAATCAGTATTTAATTAAATCTTACAATGAAGATAAAGAAGCTAGAAACCAAATGCATTTAGCTCAATGTTTAGCTGGAATGGCATTTTCAAATGCACTTCTTGGAATAACTCACAGTTTAGCACATAAAACAGGTGCAGTATTCCATATCCCTCATGGATGTGCCAATGCAATATATCTTCCTTATGTTATAGATTTCAATAAAAAAGCTTGTGCACCAAGATATGCTGAAATAGCTAGGAGTCTTAAACTTCCAGGAAATACTGATGATGAATTAGTAGATTCATTAACCAACATGATTAAAGATATGAATAAGAGTATGGATATTCCTTTAACATTAAAAGATTACGGAGTAGATGAAAAAGAATTTAAAGATAGTGAAGATTTTATAGCTCACAATGCCGTATTAGATGCCTGCACTGGATCAAATCCTAGAAGTATAAATGATACTGAAATGAAAAAGTTATTAGAATACATCTATTATGGTAAAAAGGTTGATTTTTAATCTATTTTATTCTATAAAAACCAGAAGTTTAAAAGCTTCTGGTTTTTTGTACAATAACTATTAACTTTTCATTCTTAACTATTAATTAAATTATTCGTAGGGGTATCCTCCCGAGTAATCATGGGATAAATATAAAAAAAAAGAGCATACTAACTATATTATTAATGGGGAGGTGATAAACATGCAAAACACAGAAACCGCAATTGATTCTAACATTGATAATATAAAAAATTTGGTTGGTAACAAATCCGAATTAGTAATAAAATATATATTTATTGGAGATAAAAATAGTTTAACAGCTGCTGTTATATATTTGAATGCTCAAACAGATAAGAATATTATAGATAGAGATATACTAAATCCTCTAATGCTTCACGTACATGAAGATATATCAACTATTAAAAATGTGGATGACTATTTATGCAAAAAGTATATTGCTGCAAGTAATACAAGTATAGAAACTGATATAAATACAATCCCAGATAGTATAAATAGTGGTAAAACTGTAATAGTACTTAATGGTATTTCAAATTTTATTGTAATAGATACTTCAGGTGGTACTTACAGGCAAATTTCTGAACCGATTAGCGATGTGTCATTAAGAGGCCCAAGAGAAGGATTTGTAGAAAACCTTGACACAAATATAAGCATACTACGAAGAAGAATAAAAGATAAAAAGCTAACTTTACATAAATTTAAATTAGGAAGACGAAGTCAAAGTAATTTTGTCATAGTGTATATTGAAGATATAGTTGACAAAGACTTTTTAAGCAGCATAGAGGAGAAAATAAGTAAAATAGATAAGGATTTTGTAGCCGCAAATAGTACAATTGAACAACTCATAGAAGAACACACGTACAGCCTTTTTCCTCAAACTATAGGATCTGAAAGGCCAGATATAATAGTAGCTGCACTAATGGAAGGCAGAATTGCCTTTTTATTAGAGGGAACTCCCTACGTTACAACTTATCCAACTACATTTGTAGAATTTTTTCAAACACCAGAAGATTATTATGGAAGAACAGTTCAAGCATTTTTTACAAGAATCCTAAGATTTATAGCTGCTTTCATAGTAATAACTCTTCCAGCAATTTATATAACTTTTATTAAATTCAATCCTGATCTCATACCTATTGAATTTGTAGAGTCACTCGTGGAATCTAGAAAAGGAATAGCTCTAACACCTTTTATGTCACTTTTGGCTATGAATTTAACTATAGAGTTTTTAAGAGAAGGCGGTTTAAGACTTCCTGGTAAAATTGGCCAAACCCTTAGTGTAGTTGGGGGTATTATTATCGGAGATGCTGCTATTAAAGCTAAAATAGTAAGTTCTTCTACGTTATTTGTTGCTGGTATTTCTACTGTATCCTCTTTTTTAATATCAAATTATCAAATGTCCATTGCAATAAGACTTCTTGCATATCCCATGCTTATACTTTCAAATTGGCTTGGTGTGCTTGGAATAATTATAGGATGGTTTTTTATATTATCCTATCTCTGCTCCCTTGAAAACTTTGGAGTACCTTATTTTGAATTCAATAAAAGCGATATGAAAGATACTTTTATAAGAGCACCCATTAAAGATATGATTAAACGACCTAAAATTATACCTAATATAAATCCTATAAGGCAGCGTTTTAGGGGGAAAAATAAATGAATAAAACTCAAAATACATTTATAACATCAAGTGAATTTACATTTTTTTTACTTTCATCTTTTATTGGTATTGGAAGTTTATATTTACCTAACTCTGTCATAAAAGATGCCAGACAAGACGGATGGATAGGCTGCATAATAGGTGCAGTATATCCCCTATATATATTAATATTAGCAAATTACACCTGTAATAAATTCCCAAGTGATGACATATTCGGCCTTAGTAAAAAATCTCTTGGTAAAATCTTAGGTAGTATTTTGAATTTTATATTTATAACATTTTTTATATTTGTAACCTCTACTGAACTTACAGGCTTATCTAATACATTTAAAGTATATGCCACAGCATTTTTAAAAGATTACCAAATATTTTTGCCTGTACTAACTGTTGCAGCTTACACAGCTTATAAAGGTATGAAACCCTTAAGTAGATTATGTAAAATAATTTTTTATTTAGCGCTAATACTACTTTTGGTACCTGTTGCAACTTTAAAATACGGAACTTATTTAAATCTTATGCCTGTATTGGGTTCAGGTTTTAAAAATATATTAATATCTTCAAAAGAAACAGCTTTTTTTTATTGCGGTGC
Organism: Clostridium coskatii; assembly: GCF_001675205.1. NCBI lineage: Bacteria > Bacillati > Bacillota > Clostridia > Eubacteriales > Clostridiaceae > Clostridium > Clostridium coskatii. The sequence continues at coordinate 99,202 of NZ_LROR01000032.1, forward strand.
TGAAATTGCTTTTTTTATTTACCCCTTCCTTGAAGATAAGAGCAAGTTACTAAAATGTGGAATAACAAGCACTGTAATTACTATGTTTGTTTATACGTGGTTTGTTTTTTTAGCCATATATTATTTGGGTATTGAAATTTCACCTAAGTACTTATGCCCAATATTAACATTAGCTGATAGTATAAATATACCTATTATCAATAGTTTTAGGTACATATTTGTATCATTGTGGGGATTGGTAGTATTAAGATGTATATCTATTTATTATTTTTCATCTTGCTATAGCATGAATAGACTTATAAATAAAATATCCCCCCAAACATTTGCCTTAATTTTATGCCCTATAATTTTATTTTTATCAAGCTTATATGGAACTCCTACTAGAAGGAGACATTATACAGACATGATAATGTCATTTTATTTGATATACAACTTAATTTATATTTCACTAATAGTAATTTTAATAAGTTTTAAAAAAGGTGGTAACTTTGAAAAAGAATAAATTTTTTATACTAATTTTAATCATATTAATTTTTGTAATATCCTTTATGGGCACAAAAGGAGAACTTGTTGAAAACCTACAAATACCTGTGGGAGTTGGAGCCGATATAGAAAAAACTTCTTCCTATACTACTTATATTGTACCAATTCTTATGCACTCATTTGAATCTGGTAATAAAATAGTAAGCAATGTACTTACAGGAAAGGGCTCAACTGTAGGAAGAACTAGAGAAAATAGGCAGCTAAAATCTAGTAAAAAGTTTTTACTAGGTATTAATAGAATATATATTTTCAGTGAAGAAGCTTCTAGAAATGGCATAAAAAATTTTATAGATATAATTCTTAATAATGCAAATACAAATGACAGGGCATTTTCTGTAGTATGTAAAGGGAAAGTTGAAGATATATTTAAATATAACGTAAAAGGTTATGCTAGTTCTGCAGAATATATTTATGAAATGGTAAAAAACTCAAATCAATTTAATTTTTTTCCTTCACAGTATACCATAATGGATATTATAGTAAGAATAGATGCAGAAGGTAGAAATACATTGCTCCCCTATATAGAAATTACAGGTGATAAAAATAGTGGCGGAGGTAACCTAATTAAAACTACAGGTGTTGCCATATTTAACAAAGATAAAATGATTGCAAAAACAGATGTGAAAGAGGCTAAGATCATAAATCTTCTAAAAGAAAGTAATGTAAAAGGAATTTTAACATTACAACAAAATTCGAAAAAGTATACGGATTTTTATGCAACTTCTAAGAGAAAAGTTAAGTGTTACAAGGAGAATGGCAAATATAATTTTATAATAAATTTGGATTTAAAGGGTACTGTGATAGATAATGAATTATATAATAATATGTATAAAGATTTAAAAGAAACGAAGGAATTTGAACAAAGTATGGAAAGTTCAGTTAAGGAAATGTGTGATAATACTATAAATAAAATAAAAAGTCAATATAAAGTTGATGTTTTAGACCTGGGTAGGGTGGCTGCTGCTAAATACGGCAGGGAAACAGGCACAGATTGGAATGAAGTAATAAGCAATTCTAATATACAAGTTAATGTAAAAGTTAAAGTAGATAGCCAGGGAAGAGGCGATTATTAAGCTCTATGTATTTATATTAAATATTTGAAAAAGGAGTATGTTTTGCTCCTTTTTAATCATCAAAGTCCTTTATATCACTTTTGTTAATCAAAATTTCATACTCATACTTTGTATTGACTTTACCACTCAAGTTTTTATATGAAGCCGCAAAAACAGAAACTGTATCATTTTTTCCTAAGTTATTCTTAAAGAGATCCATTGATTTTTTTGCAATTGATTTATTTGCAATTTTTAATATTGATTCTTTTTCCCCTTCAGTATAACTTTCTATTATAGTTACACCTTCTGTAACATCTACATTATCAGATAAGGTTTTAGATCCATCTATAGGTTCTACTTGAAATACATATTCCATCTTATCATTATCATTATTTCCTTTACCTAAATAAAACCCACCAACCTCATGCAATTGATAAGTTCCAACATAAGATTTATTTACAAGTTTTTCATATTTTTTCACATATACAACAACTAAAGAAATTAGCAGTACAACGGCAATTCCAATTATAACTATTTTTTTATTTTTATATCTTTTATTAGCATTTTCTTTATTCATCCTTATACCATCCTATCAATATATACAGGCATATATATGCAGTTTTCTCTAGTAATTAAATCTCCTAGCCTGCAGTACATTCCAATAAATTCACTTTCACTATAGAAACATCCAAGTATCGGAAATAAATTTTTTCTATCTTCACCAAATGTTGACCTACATATATAGTTTAAAGTTTTTATATTAATTCTCTCTTGAAAAATATAGTTATCCAGATTGTTTATATCCTGACAAGATAGCTGTCCCCTAGTGTATATCCCCTCTCCTTCCCTTTCTAATATGGGTTTACAGATATAATCTATGGTTTTCATAGATTTATTACTAAAATCAGTACATGGAATGTATTTTAGTATTACGCTTTTTTCACGCTGTGTAAAAAAATCTGTTCCAAGCATTTCATATACCACAGCAAAAATGGACTTACTTTGCCCTATCATAGTTACAGGTTGATTTATACAATTTTCATTATTTATCCACTTTCCAACATCTTGCATATTGAATTTTTCAAACCAATTTAGTGGAAAATACCTATAAATCATATCAACTTTATCATCAAAGTAATATAACCTACCATTTTCAACTCTTAGATTATACACATTACCTCTTATCACTCTAATTCCGTATTTGTCACTTATTTTTTTTATTATGTTATATACAATATCTATATTATAGTAATCTTCATAATAACATGTACTAAATATTCCTATAGTCTTTGGGGAATATTTTATTATATATCCTTCAATATTTTCACTTAAAATGTTTTTGAAATTCTTATTTGGATTTTGCACATTACGTTTATATCTATTTACAAGATAGTCATTTACAATAGTACTTTCATATAGTCCAGCAGGAGTTTCATTATTTAGCTCCATAAGTTTCAAATTGTTATCCGTATCCAGAGCCCAATCCATTCTTCCTAAAATACTCAAGTACTTAAAATCTTTTGATGAATATATACTTTCACTTACATTTGATGTTCCTAAAATTTCATCAAACCATCCCTTATTTTTATATACAAATTCAGAAACCTTCCTAAATATGTTCAATACTTCACAGGAAGCATTTTTTAACTCTTCAAATTTGTCACTACTTAAGATGACTTCATCTAAAGATATGTACTCTCTTGCATTATTATAGGCACCGTTGAATCCTAGCTTTACGAGATCTAAATTTACCTTTTTAAACTCACTATATCTATCTTTTATATTTTTATTATATTTTAGATTTAGTTTAGGATTTCTTATTCCTATTGGAGTTATAAATGTAGTTTCATTATTTGTAAGATAGTCATAGTTCCATCTGGAGCATATTCCCCTTATTTCATTACATGTGAGATAAACTCCCAAATTGCAAAAAGCATCAACAGTATGAGGATATCCTCCTCTTAATTCAACTATATTGTCTTTTCTTATCTCCCTAAACTCTTGAATAACGTAATAATTCCTATACTCTTTAATGTCATCTAAAATACTTTTCCATTCTTCTTTTGAATACAGCTTTCCTATAAATACATCTTCGCTATAACGTCCAAGTATAGGCTTTATTACATATTTATCCTTATTATATCTAGCCTTATCAAAATTCGTATCACTTAATAACTCTGTATATGGGATACATTCTCTTACGACACTTGCAGTACCTTCATCTAACCTATTTTCTCTCAATAATTTGTGAAAATAGGCAAATATACTTTTACTTTGAAGAATTATTACTCTAGGATCATTTAATATAAGCACCTTATTTTTTTCATATAAATTTAAAAGAAGTTTAATGTCATTAACCTCATATAAATTTTCACATGGAAATTGCCTCAAAATAACATCTATGTGCCTATTAAAACAATATACTTCTTCATCTTTAATGTATATATTATTACTTCCACCAAAAATTACATTTATCCTATCATCTTCAAGCCATTTTCTATAGAGCATTGATAAATGGACTTCTTCATAATGACATGGATCCGCCAGAACTAATACATTGATTTTTTTGCTGCCATAATACTTTTGAATTATTGAATTAAATTTTTCTCTAAAATTTTCAGAAAAGCCTCTATTTACATTATTATTGCAATTAAAGTATTCACCTACTGCGAGCTCCCTTTGGGCACAGGGCTTGTCATAGTTGCCTTCACTAAAAAATATTTTGCCATCATACTGGAGAAAGCAATCATATCTTGTCCAAAAAATATCTGGAATTTCTCTATTCAAATGCATTATTTCATCTTTAAGAGGGAAATCAGGAATCATGCTGCCATAATCATTGTATTTAATTTTGAAGTTATTTAACACATCTAAAGACAGTCTATTAATTACATTAGTGTAATTCTTTATTTTATTGTATTCAATTTCTGTTAAATAAAAAGGATATGGAGAATAGACATCTCCTTTTCTTCTGCAGTGTATTGAGTAATATTCAAAAAGTAATTCATCTACCACATTGTTATATTTCATCCTACTAAACTCCTTATTATAAGTCTCATACTTGCTGTCCTGTTTTTAGCCAATTTTTACTAAAGTATATAGTCTATCCAGCCACACTACCAGCATGTACACCACTATAACCAGAAGTACTTATATGGTCTGAAGAAGATGTAACTCCTCCATTGCTAGTCTTAATGCTGCTTATATTAGAGCTTGTATATGGACTTACCACTCCACTGGTAGAATTTGTCCAACTGTGCCACCCATAAAAATCCACATTTGATTTACCTTCATTTGATACTCTGTATCCTTCAAAAAAACTATTAGGATAGTACACAAAAGGTGAAGTGCAGCCAGACTGCTGCTGTGCTGCATTCTCCTGATCCTGCTCAGTTATATAATTTTGATTGTATGTATATATTGAGCTTCCAACCAAAGCTGATATAATTAATCCTAATGCTGCTTTTTTCTTATTCATCTAACTTCAATTCCTCTTTTCCTTTAACTTACTCACATTAATTCCAATATTGTTAGCCTTTAAGTAATTCAAATACTCCTTTACATCTTCTTTTATATTTTCATCGCATACATATAGTACGTTATGGATTTTTAAAAAATTCAACATTTCAACTTCCGGCAAATCCTCTTCTGTTATTTCATATTGATTATTATATTGATTTACACTGTTTATTTCAATATCCACATATCGATTATTATCAAGTATAATCATGTATTTATCATAATTTTTTAAACGTGTGCTTGAAAATAAAGCAAGCTTTTTTAATATAGGCTTGCTTTTAACTACTCCAAAATCGTGGCACACCATATTAAAATCTGGTACTATAGTATATTTATCTCTATACTTATAGCCGTATTCAAGTCCCCTGCCTCCTGGTATATCCAGTATAACTAAACTTTCTTCATTTCCAACAGATTTAATTTTAGTCATATCTAATTGTATGTTACTTTCAATATCTACATTCTCTAAATTTACAACAGATGTAAAAACAAGAGATTTTATAAAGCAGGACATTACTCCTGCATTTAAATAAAAATTTTTATATATGTTGTAATAATATTCCTTAATAGCTTCATCTATCAATACCCAAGGCTCCCTTCCCTTTCAACTACAACAGAAAAACATTTTTTTAAATTTATACAATGAGAAAGTCCTCTTTCGTCTTCTATTTCTATAAAATCATCTGTTACTCCCATAACAGTTACATCCTTTAATGACGTATCTTCCTGTTCATTATTATAAGATTCTATACTAGCATAGATATATATATTAACCTTAGTTCCCAAATATTTTTGTAACCCAACCATTTATGTATCCTCCTATTTTATTTATAACTTAATGATACAATTATATTATTATTTTCCTATAATGTTAACTACTTTTTTAAAATATACAAAAATTTGTTTCATTTACTATATTTTAATTGGCATGAACAAATATGCCCTATAAGCAAACCTTTAAAAGTCTACTTTATAGGGCATAAATCATATATCAAATTTATTTTAATCAAGCTTTACTAGGTTTTTCTGAACCTTGTAATTGATTATGTTTTTTTTCATTATCACTGCTTTCCTTATCATCAGTATGAATACTATGGTCACCAGATTCAACATCATTACTAGCAGCATTAATGTCATCACTTATATTTTCCTGACAAACTTCAGCTGGAGTTAATAATTCTAAGCATTTTGAAACTTTTTTATTTATCATATTAATAGCTAATAAAACAATTGAAATACCTCCATATAGTGCAATTGGTTCAAATATCCCTGGAAGCAATTGTGATGAAAGCAGCTGTTTAGTAACAGTAGCAGCAGAATATCCTTGAGCCACATATTGATTAGTAGCTTGCCTAAACAAATAAATGTTATTAGCTAATGATGCAATTCCAAGAACTGCCACAACTAAAGCAGCAGCATTCAAAATTTTTGAAACATAAATCTTGTTTGATTTCTTTAATCCAGTTTTATCTTTAACTTTCATAATAATTTATCTCCACTTCTGTCTTTAACGGTTATATTATAAATTTACCGTTATTTAATTATTTAGTAACATATTACTTCATTGACTTATGTTACTAAATAATTGTTTCATTTAGGTGGCAATATTGTTAACAATTTATAACTATTTATAATTTTTCAATGCTTCAAACATTCTTTTTGAAATGGCCTCATAACCTATAGAATTAGGATGAAAATTATCTGCAGCAAAATAATTTCCTGAATTATATTTAAAAAGGTCATATGTAGGAATATATATGGCATTATCATCTGACGATACAAGTTGGTCTGTTTTATAGTTCCACTCATTTAAAAGTTCCAATTTATCTTCAGTTAACTCGCTTCCAAAAGGATTATACAATCCAATAAACACAATTATACTATTTTGATTTCTACTTCTTATTAATTTAAAAACATCTGATAGATTTTTCATGTATTTATTTTCAACTGTCTTCAAACTATCTGTCTGAACAGCAGAGGGAACTGTACTTGAATTTTTAAAATTTTTTATTTCATTTCCACCAATAGAAATAAAAATCATATTTGAATCCTGTACATACTGTAAGGTCTGTTTACTTTTTACTATATTTAAAAGTCCAGAAGATACATCACCATTAACAGCAATGTTGGTAACGTCTATAGATTTTTTAGTTTTACTTTTCCAAAGTTTAGAAAAATCATTTGCAAATCCACTATTAGTTTCATCCCCGGTTCCTCTTGCCAGTGAATCACCCATAACTAAAATATTATAGGAATTACTGTTTAATTTCTTTATTTTAGTATCCACAGCCTTATTCTCACTTCCCTTATTTGTAACTTTACTACTGGTGATGCCCGATGCATTAGTAATACTAATAGAATATGCAAATCCTGCTGCAAATACTATTGTAAATATACATGCAGCAATAGATAAAATTGTAAATCTTGATTTTTTATTCATTACACTTTTCCCCCTCTGCCTCTAAACCAACACATCTTGTCTTTGAAATACGCTGAAACTTATAACTAAAGCTGCAATCGACCATAAACACAGCACTGATGCAGAAAAAGAAAGGCTCATTCCAGAAACAGGTTGATAAGATGCCGTTAAATATTGTGTTAAATCCAAATTTACAGCAAAGAAATATTTAATCATGGGCCAATCCTGCAAAAACATCTGGAGGAATCCCCCTCCTATTAAAGTTGCCAGCATTATACCCACAGATGTGACAGTATTTCTCACTATTACAGAAACCATAAAAGATAAAGTTGCAATATTTACAGAAACAAACCATCCAAGTGAATATACTAAGATAGCATACTGCCATTGGTAAATTCTTATTACATTTGAGGAATCCAGCTTATTTCCTATAACTTTAAATCCCGTTGCCATAGGTTCATTCCATCCACCGCTGTGAAATGCAAAGCTTGATATTATTACACACATAAGTGCTGACTCTAAAATTACTATACATGATAAAATCAAAACCCCAATGTACTTGCTAAGTAATATCTTCCACCTTGGAACAGCCCTAGTTAACAATACCTTTATTGTTTTGGAGGAAAATTCTCCAGAAACAGCATCTCCTGCTAATATAATTATAAGCAGCGGTAAAAACAAATAGATTGCCTCATCCATAAAATCAATAGTAAATTTTGCACTAGTTGGAGTTATTGGATTTATGTTGTGATTTATATAATACTGCAGCTGTTCAATCTGAATGTTTATTGAATTTTTTCTGTCCTCTTTTATATATTGGCTATTCATAGTATTTTTCAAATATAATATCTGCTGATTCACCATTGACTTCCAATTATAATTTTGAGTTTGTCCCGGTGTACCTGAAAATCTCATTATCGTATGTTTATATGATGCATTTTCTCCATAACAAAAAAGGGATACAAGTACAAGTAAAATTACAGAAATAAGAACTAATTTCTTCTTTGAAAGCATCTTAAGTACTTCATTTTCAATTAATCTTATCAAATTTTATGCCCCCCAATTAAATAATTTGATTTCCCTCTGTCAGATTCAAAAACAAATCCTCTAGTGTCTTGTTTTTGTTGTCAACATACTTTATCATAAGTCCTCGTTCTACAAAGCAGGAATTTATCTCTTGAAGCTTTTCCAGCGAAACATTTGCTTCAAGCCTTTCTTCAACTACATTTCCTTTAACTTTCCAATTTTCTTCTAAAATTTTCCTTCCCTTTTCATTGTCACTTAAAACCCAGAATACCCCCTGATTACTTAATAATTTATCTACATCTGCACTTTCCAAAACTGTTTGCCCGTTTTTAATTATAGTTACTTTGTCACACATAAGTTCAATTTCAGCAATAATATGACTTGATACAAGTACGGAAATATTTTTTTCACTTGCCAATAGCTTTACTAAGTTTCTAAGTTCACTTATTCCAGATGGATCAAGTCCATTAGTTGGTTCATCTAAAATGAGAAGTTTGGGATTATGCATTAAAGCCTGTGCAATTCCAAGCCTCTGTTTCATTCCAAGAGAATAGGTACTTACCTTGTCTTTAATTCTATTTTTCAAGCCTACCAAATCTACTACATTTATTATATCCTTTTCTGTAACATCTCTACTCATGGATGCCAACATCTTTAAATTATCTATTCCACTAATATAGTTATATAAATCAGGTCCTTCTATGATACAACCCACATTTGACATAGCTTTTACATAATTTTTAGTTATAGAGTATCCACATATATCTATTTTCCCGGAAGTAGGCTTTGAAAGTCCTACAATCATACGAAGTGTCGTTGATTTTCCTGCTCCATTAGGGCCTAAAAATCCCATTACTTCTCCTTGCTTCATTGAAAAACTTATTCCTTTAATTATCTGCCTGCCCTTTATTGTTTTTGTAACATTATCCAGTAACAATACTTCATCTCTCATCTTTATACCTTCTTTTTAGGAATTGTATGATATATACTTTATTATGAGTAAATTTATAGTATATATCAATATCAATTGATGGAATTTAATATTTTATTAATTTTAATAAGCTGCTTAAAAAACAAATATACATTTAGAACATATAATAAAAAGGAATTGCTGAACTTTTACTGTGCTCGGCAATTCCTTATAAAAATTTTAGATAATATTAAACATTATATTTTAATCTAGCTTATTTTCTTTTTTCAATTCATCGTAAGTTATAACACAAAAGTTCGAATCACTTCCTTCATATTCTTCAGTTTGATCTACAATCGTTTCTTTTTTGCGTCCTAGACCGGCAGCCCCTGGTACCCTAAATTGATTTTTATCAAGCTTCTCTATCGGTTTCTCTACAGGTTTATCAAGTTGAGGTATCCAACTATAGGGTACTCTATATGATCTATAGACCATATTCATCTTAGTAGAACTTTTTCCATCATATGGGCTTATATATTCCCATACTATTTCATGATCCTCTGTAACTTCTATAATACGTCCATCTGAACCTTCTGTTATAAGTGTATTTCCATTTGGCAAACGTTGAGCATTACTTATAAATGGGCTATAAAATCTTGCAGCGTCCAGTGGATTTATAAAACCAGCTTCTTCTGGAGTATACTGCCATATTATTTTTAAAGTTATGGGATCAAATTCGATAACTCTGGAATAATCTCTTAAAGCATTCCTATTTCCACTTACAGAACCTGGATTTGGAATACCATAACCTCCCCATCCACCATTATCAAATACAAGTATATTTCCTTCTCCTGGAAGGCCCCTAGGTATCATATGTACATTATGTTGTCCTATTATCCAACCTAGATTAATGAGCTCCTCACTTGTATCATAACGAGGTCCTATCTTCCAGACAATTTTTCCTGTTTTCTTATCTATAATAGCTAAAATATTGGCTTCTCTGCTGTCTAAAATAATATTATCTGGATTAAATCTTTCATCTCCACCATCAAACCATTTGTTAGGTCCTATTAACGATATAGAATTTATGTGAAGCCAATCTCCTATGCCGCCGCCTGCTGTCCTCAGGTTTGGATTACGATATAATATATTTTTAGCTGCTTCATCAAAGCCAAATTCATCAAAATGATCACTGGCATTCCACTTCCATATTATATTTCCATCCCAGTTAACTTCAATAATTTTGTCATCCAGTAATATTTTATCAGATATTCTATCATTTTTTACATTTTCATGACATAAAATGAGAGTATTCCCTTTATCAACTTTTGGTTTCATACCAGGAACATAGTATCCTACTGGATTTCCCTCTCTTTGATAATCATGATGCTGCCTTGCCATCCACTTTGGCTTTTGCCCGGGATCTTCTATATATTCATGCCTATTAAATTTCCAAACTATATTTCCATCCCAATCCACCTGTACAAGGTCAGTCATATCCTGAAATCCATATCTTGAATCCCTTTCTCCTGTACTTCCTATAACATATCCACCTGGTAGTATTTTATTAGGAAATCCATGAAGATTCTTCCAAAGTTGAACCTCCTGACCATTCATATCGATTAATAATGCTCCTATATCTTTTGCTTGAAAAATAGTATAACCATTCCAACATTTTTCAGGATTGTATATTGTAACTCCTGTTGGATAAACACTTGGATATCCCATAACTATCCTCTCCATTCATATTTATAATTATTTTATAGCTTCTTGATAATATGACTTATCTGCCCAACTAGCAGTATTAAACTTGTTTGTTATTAAGTTATGATCTAACAAGAACTTTTGCGTTTCATTTAATCTTTTTATTGTATCTTGATTTATCTCCGTTTGTAATACATTAAAATTAGGTGATTCACCACTGTATTGTTGTTTTACAGCCTCCAAACTTAAGCCAGCTTTAGTTAACAATTTATAACTCTCCTCTGGATTTGATTTAAAGTAGTTTCTTGCTTCAATCAACGCTTTGTCTATAGCAACAGGTACTTTGGAATTTTGCTTAATATAACTATCTCTAGCAACTACAATACTCTGAGCACTCATTTCTGGATACTGTCTTGAACTTACAATATTCCTTGCTACTTTTTTAACAGCAGTTAATTGAAGTGCTGAATCATCTGTTAATACAAGTGCATCTAAATTTCCTGAAATAAGTGAAGATTCTGCATCTGTAGTAACATTTACAAGCTGTACGTCTTTATCTGAAAGTCCATTTTTACTTAATATTTCTAATAAAAATTTCTGAGCATATGTTCCCTTTGCAAATCCTATTTTTTTACCTTTAAGATCTTCTACTGTCTTTATTTTAGAATTATTTTGTACAACAATAGTAGAATAAATTTTATTTTGACTTATTCCAATTAAATCTGTTTGCACTCCTTTTGACTTTAACACAACTCCAGGAAAATCTGCATATACTGCAATATCTATTTTATTACTAGTAAGTGCTTCATTTACTGCAGGGCCTTGTCCTGAAAAAGGATTATATTCTACTGTATAACCTATTTTTTTTAATTGTTCCTCAAAAAACTTTTTTTGCTGTGCTATAGCAGCTGCTCCACCTAAAGAATATTGACTTCCAGGATATCCTATTCTAACAACTTTCTTTTCACTATCATTTGTTGAATTACTTGAACTGACTCCACCTTTAGAACATGCTGTAAGTGTAAATATAAAGATCCCTGCAAAAATTACTGATAATAGTTTTCTTTTCATTTATTTATCCTCCAATTTATATAAATTTTAACTATACTAAATTACATAATCCGATACAACGTTATTTTCTACAAAAAATTCACTAAATACATGTTTCCTAAGTACAGAAAAATTATGACTATTTCTATCTCTAGGTCTCGCAATTTCAACAGGTAAGACTTTTTTTATTTTTCCAGGTCTTGAAGACATTATCACAATCCTATCACCTAAATATATAGCTTCATCAATGTCGTGAGTAACCAATATCATAGTAGTTTTTTCTTTTTCCCAAATCTTTAAGATTTCTCTTTGCATTTGTATCCTTGTAAGTGCATCTAATGCACCAAAGGGTTCATCTAAAAGTAAAACTTCAGGTTTATGAACCAACGCCCTTGCAATAGCAGCTCTCTGTGCCATTCCTCCAGATAATTGATGAGGATATGCATTTTCAAACCCCTTTAATCCAACTAGTTCAATATGGTCCAACACAAGCTTTTCTTTCTCATCATTAGAAATATCATATAGTCCAAAGGATACATTATCTTTAATTGTAAGCCATGGCAGAAGCCTGTGATCCTGAAAGACCATTCCAACTTTTGTACCAGGTTTACTTATTTCTCCACCGTTTAAAGTTACAGACCCAGTATTATGCTCAACAAGCCCTGCTATAATTTTAAGCAATGTACTCTTTCCACATCCGCTATGTCCAACAATACTTATGAATTCTCCTTTCCCAATATGTATATTGATATTTTTAAGAATTTCTATTTCTTTATAATTTACCGTATAACTCTTATCTAAATTTTTTATAATTAAATCTCTATCATTTTCTTCCAAAATATACACCTCCTATAATTACTAAAATCTTTCCCATCTAGATGCAAAATGTGCTATTTTTCTAAGAATAGTATCCATCAGAACTCCAACTACACCTATTACTATAATTCCAACTATTACAACATCAGACTGCATTAAGCTTCTTGCATCATTTATTCTATAACCTATACCTGAACTTGAAGCTATCATTTCAGCTGCCACTACTGACATCCATGAAGCCCCTGCCCCAAGTCTCAACCCAACAAATATAGATGGAATAGCAGAAGGTAGATATACCTTTTTAAACAAATCTACTTTCTTTATCTTATATAATCTTGCTACTTCAAGATACTGCTTTGGGGTATTTTGAATACCATTTATAGTATTTAGTAATATAGAGAAAAAAGCTCCCATTGCTATCATAATAACTTTTGAAGTTTCACCTATTCCAAACCAAAGTATAAACAATGGTATCCATGCCAATGGTGGTATTTGCCTTATTCCATTAAAAACTATAGTAAAAAATTTATTTGTTTTCTCTGAAATTGCCATAATTATTCCCATACTTATACCCAATGTAACTGCAATAAAATATCCTTTAAATACTCTAAACAAGCTTGTAGCCAAATCATTTATTAATTGTCCACTTTTTATCTGTGAAATAAATGATTTTATTACATCTTCAATAGATGGAAGTAATATAGATGAAACTATTTGTAATCTACTAATCAATTCCCATGTAACTAAAATTAAAATAGGAAATAATAGATAATTAATAATTTCTTTTGTCAATTTAGTATGTCCATTCCTTTTATACTTGATTGTTTTAGTATCATCTCTATTAATATCAGTTTCCATATTCAAATCCTCCTTATTTAAACTTTATGGTTATTAATTGAACTATACTTATTACTAATTTGGTAATAAGTAATAACAAAAAAGCCAAGCTTCAACAAACTTAGAAAATCCACTAAAAACGAAAAAGTGTTTTCCAGTTCAAATGAAACTTGACCTCTAGTTTTTCTAGTCAGCCAACTAAAATATTAAATTTACCTATTAAAAAACTTCCTATGGAGAAACCACAGGAAGTTACATTCTCATGTTTCTCATCTTTCAGGTTATCCCTGCTGGAATTAGCACCATTGAATATAAAATATTCAGGTTGCCGGACATCATAGGGCCAGTCCCTCCGTCTCTCTCGATAAGAAGTTATTCAATTAATTTATACATATGATATAACTTTTAAAATACTTTGTCAACATGAAATTTAAATTTTTTACTTTATAGTCTGTTTAACTCTTGTAAATAATCTTTTAAATCATGTAACTTTATATATATTCCACTACAATCAAGACTACGGAAATCAACCATGGAATAAGAATTATACTTTGAACTATAATAAGGATATCTTAGATTATTATGCAACTGTTGAAATTTAATATCTTGAAGGACATATTTATTCAATTGTTCTTTTATTTGTTGTTGAATATTTTTATCAGGACTTATAATATCTATTAAGAACTCAATAGCACTTTCAATTGAATGAGTTTGATTTCTCTTTCTAAAGTAATCAAGTTTTGGATCAACTAATCTGAAGATTTTGGCACGAATATATTTTTCCATTGCTTGTATAAAAAAATAAATGGCATGTCTATATTCGCATCTTTCCATTAAAATATTTCCAACTTCCTCATCTTTTTTGGCTAGCATATAATATTCATTTGAAACATCAATATTATGACGAATATTTCCTAGATACATATATTTCCCTCCATAAAATATTTATTTTTACGAAAATTATATCATCTTATCTGCTTTACATAAATACTTAATAATTCTTAAGCAAACTTAATAAGTAAAAAAAGAAACACAAATTATAAAATGTGTCTCTTCAATATATCATAATACATTGTCATTTAGGAAAAATATATTTTCCATAGGCAAAAGTGCTGCCCCATATACAGCTGCATTTTCCCCAAGATTTGAAAACATCACATTACACTGACTCTCATCATAAAAACTGTTATCCGTAAATATCTTTTTAATTAGTTCTTTTTCTATGAAATCCTTATAGGGAAATATTTCACCACCTATAAGTATATTTTTAGGATCTAATGTCAATATTATATTTTTAATACCTTCAGCTAAAAAATCAACATATGTATTCAATACTGCTTTTGCTTTTAAATCCATTTCACTTTTCTTTAAAAAATCGTCCAAGTTTCCATTTACATCATTAAATGCTTCCCTGTATGCACCAAGTAGTGCCTTTTTAGAAGCATATAGCTCCCAACATCCTTTTCTTCCACAATTGCACCTTTTTCCATCTTTTACGATAGCCATATGTCCAAATTCACCTGCACGTTTATTAAATCCCTTATATACGTTATTTGCTATAACTACACCTGTTCCAATACCTTCTGTAATAGATATAAAAACAAGACTATTTTTTGCATCATTAAAATTAATAAATGTCTCTGCATAAGCTGATGCATTTGCTTCGTTTTCTATAAAAATGGGAAATTTGAAATACCTCTCAAATTTTTTAAAAGATACATTTTTAAAGCCCAAATTAGGTACATTTTTTAATAGGAGTTCTTTTTCATTTACCGTACCAGGTAGGGAAAATCCTATTCCCAGTATTTTATCCGGTGAAATATTAAAATTATTCACCAAATATTCAATAGCCTCTGCCGTTTTAGAAATCACATCAGTAAAATCATATAATTTTTCTGGCATACTAAAGTCTATTTCATGTATTATTTTAAAATTCAAATTTGTAAGTATAATTTTCACCTTATCTTTTGTAATCCACACTCCAAAAGAATATCTGCTGTCTGGCAGGAATTTGAGAATCGTAGGCTTCCTGCCGCCAGTTGACTCTGCAACTCCAGCTTCCTCCAAAAAACCCTGTTCTATAAGCTCATTGCTGTTACTTATAACTGTTGGAATGCTTATATTAAGTTTTTGGGATATTTCCTGCTTTGTAAGTTTATTATTTCTATATAACAAGTTTAATATTTTTTTCTGATTTAATATTCTTATTGTTTCTTGATCTACTGATTTTAATCTACTCATCTTAGTACCACCAATCAAATTTGAAATTATATCTATAATAATTTAATTATATCATTACTGTATGTAATTTTTAAGTAAACATTGTAAACAAGTATAAATTCGTGGATTTTTCTTTATATAAAATGGGTGTTGATGATTTTACACATCAACACCTAAAATTGTAGTTAATAAACATTTTAAATAATCTTTTTAACTAACTTTCTTTCCTTGTTCACCAGCACGTACTCTAAGAGTAGTTTCAATTTCTTCAAGTGATCGATTACGTGTTTCAAACACTTTGTAATGAACAAACCAAATTGCCGCAAAACAAATAACACCATAACCTATGAACAAATTACCAGTGCCAAAGAAACTTAATAATGTTGGAAATGTTAATGACACTACAGCATTAGAAGCCCAGTTAACTACACTGCCAAATGAATTACCTAATCCACGAATGTTTAATGGGAATACTTCACCAATCATAACCCACATTACAGGTCCCCAGGTAGCTGAGAAGAAAGCAATGTAAACGGTTAATGCAATAACACAAATAATTGAACCAATAAATGAGCCATTAGACAATTTCATTGAGAAGCTCATAATTAATAAAGAGACACCCATTCCAAGGCCACCGTAAATCAACATCTTTTTACGATCAATTTTATCCATAATAGCAACAGCTACAGCTGTAACGATAACATTAAAAATTCCAATTCCGATGTGAGCAAGTAAAGCTGCTTGAACACCAAAACCAACAGCAGTAAAAATAGTTGGTGCATAATAGAGAACTGTATTACAACCCATAACTTGTTGAAAAATAGCTAAGCCAACAGCAATAACCAATGCTGGATGAACAAATTTACTGAATAACTCGCTAAGTCCACCACTTTTAATTTCAGCTTGTTTCTTAATCTCAACAAGTTCATCATCAACAGCTTTTTGATTATGTTCATTCATCTGATCCAAAACTTCTTTAGCTTTATCAAGCTTTCCATCTTTAACTAAATAACGTGGACTTTCTGGTAATACAAGAGCACCTAAGAAAAGTATTGCAGATGGAATAGCGGCAAAACCAAGCATCCAACGCCAACCAGTATATAAACCTGAGAAACTGTAGTTAGTAATATAAGCTAATAATATTCCACTCATAACCATTAATTGAAATAAACTTGACATAGATCCACGTTTTTCAGCAGGTGATAATTCTGCTAAGTATGTTGGAATTAATGCTGATGCAGAACCAACTGCCATTCCAAGAATAATACGTGATATAATAAGTGTACTAAATCCTGTTGAAAATGCTGACCCAATTGCTCCAATAAAGAAAATAACTGCTGATAACAAAATCAACTTTCTACGTCCATACCTATCTGACATTGGTCCAATAATTGCAGCTCCAAGAACGGCTCCTACTAATACAGCACTAACAACCCACCCTTGCTGCCATGAATCAAGACTCATTTGTTTTTGGATAAATAAGATTGCTCCTGAAATAACTCCAGTATCATAACCAAATAAAAGACCGCCAAGTGCACCAAAAACATATACCATCGCACTATTAATTTTTACATTCATTAAACCCATCTCCTCTTTTAATTTATATAGTCAAAAATTTATATATTGTCGTATGCCTATAATTTTCTCCTACCTTTAATACAGGTGATGGAAAATTATTATGATTTAACGCATCAGGAAAATATTGAGTTTCAAGACACAATCCACTATTTTTAGTGTAGCAAGTATCTCCCTTACAATTTTCAAATTCATTTAAATAATTTCCCGTATAAAATTGTACTCCTGGTTTAGTCGTATACACTTTCATAACTCTTCCACTACGAGGATCAAGAACCTCTGCTGCCATTTCTAAATTTTTTCCTTTTCTATTTAATATCCAATTATGGTCATATCCATTTCCATAAATTATTTGGTCATATTTACTTGATATACTTTTACCTACCGTAGTTAACTTTCTAAAATCCATAGGTGTATTCTCTACAAACCTTATTTCACCTGTAGGAACACTTTCCCTATCATTAGCTGTAAATCTATCTGAATTTATCATTACTTGATGATCCAATATGCTTTTAGACAGATGCCCTGACAAATTAAAGTATGAATGGTTTGTAAGATTAACCACCGTATCCTTATCTGAAACTGCAAAATAATCAATTCTGAGTTCATTATCTCTTTTAATCGTATACACAACTTTAACATTAAGGTTACCTGGATATCCTTCTTCTCCATCTTTACTCGTGTATGATAATTCAAGGCATTCATTTCCATCATCATCTACATATGTCCTTGGTGTCCATAAAACTTTATCAAATCCTACTATTCCCCCGTGCAGCTGATTTTCTCCTTCATTTTTAGTCAAACTATATACTTTATCATCTATCTTAATTTCTGCACCTTTTATTCTATTTGCATTACGTCCTATAATTGCTCCAAAGAAAAACTTTCCTTTTATATATCCCTCTAAATTCTTATATCCTAGTACAATATCATCAAGCTTGCCTTCTTTATCCGGCACCGTAAGAGAAATCATCCTTCCACCATAGTTTGAAATTTTAACACTCATACTATTCTCATTACACAATGTAAATATATATACTTCTTTATCTTTAGATACTTTTCCAAAAACTTCTTTCATAATCCCCATAATAGTAAGATCTCCTTATATGGATAAGTTATCTATTTCTTTAAACTTATCTTTTAAACAGCTATATAAAGATGAATAAACTTTATATAGTTTATCATACTTTTCAACATTTTCTCTTATAGGCTGTATTTTATCCGTTGTCTTTATCAAAGCTTTACATGCTTCATCTACTGAATTAAAAAGTTTGCATCCAACTGCCGCAAGTATTGCTGCACCATAAGCTGGACCTTCCTTTGAATTTATAATACTTACATTTAAGTTGAAAACATCTGCAATTATCTGTCTCCAAAGCTTACTCTTAGAACCTCCACCACTTATTCTTACTTCCTTCATATCAACATTTAAGTTTTTAAGTATTTCAAGTGAATCTCTAAGAGCAAAAGATACTCCTTCCAAAATGGATCTTGTCATATCTCCTCTTTTATGTGTTACATTTAATCCAATAAAACTTCCCTTTGCACAAGGATCGTTATAAGGCGTTCTCTCTCCTATTAAATAGGGTGAAAAAAATAACTTATTACTTCCTACAGGAGAACTTTCTGCTTCTGAAAGTAATTTTTCAAATACATCTCCACCTATATCTGAGTTAACATTGTCAACCCACCATTTAAGGCTTGATGCTGCAGATAGTATTACCCCCATTTGATGCCACTTTCCATTAGCATGACAAAATGAATGAAGTCTATTTTCCTTATCTACATAAAACTTTTCACTTGATGCAAAGACAACACCAGATGTTCCAAGTGCTACAGATAACACTCCAGAATCAACTGTTCCAGTACCTATAGCTCCAGCTGCCTGGTCACCTGCCCCAGCTATTACTTTTGTAGATGTTGACAGCCCAGTTTCACTTGATACTTCTTTTGAGACATTACCTACAACTTCATAGGATTCATAAACTTTAGGTAAAACATCTTCTTTTATCTCAAGTAAATCTAATACTTCATTAGACCATTTTCTATTTTTTACATCAAACATTACTGTTCCAGAAGCATCAGACACATCAGATGCAAATTTCCCGGTAAGTTTAAAACTTATATAGTCTTTAGGAAGCATCATATGTGCTATTTTAGCATATATATCTGGTTTATTTTCTTTAACCCAAAGTACTTTGGGAAGTGTAAAACCAGTTAAGGCCATGTTACCAGTATACTTTGAAAGTTTATCTTGGCCAAATTCTTTATTTAAGTAATCACACTGTTTTTGTGTCCTTTGATCACACCACAATATGGCCGGCATTAAAACCTTATTTTTATTGTCAAGAATTACAAGTCCATGCATTTGTCCACTAAAACTTATGCCTCTAATAGTTTCTGGTTTTATATTATGATTATTTATAAGTTCTCTAATTCCATCTTTAGTACTATTCCACCAATCATCAGGATTTTGTTCTGCCCATCCGACCTGAGGATAACTTATACCATAGTCTTTAGATACACTGGTTAAAAGTTCGCCTTTTTCATTCATTATGATAAGCTTTACAGAAGAAGTTCCTAAATCAATTCCTAAAAAATTCACAGTAATCTCTTCTTTCATGAAATTATTGGTATTTCAGTAGAGGCAGTTTAAAACCACCCCTACATGTTTTAATTCTATTTATCCTCAAGTATATATTGATTTACTACTGATTCTAAATATTCTTGTCTTCCTGATTTATTATTTATAACATTATTTTCTAAAGCATATTTTTCTAATTCATCAAATCCTACTTTGCCATCTACTATGTCTTTACCTATTCCTGTAGAAAAGCTTGAATATCTTTCTTTAATAAAGTTTTCAATAGGAGCATCTTGTAATAATTTATATGCAACTCTAAGTCCTTTAGCGAAACTATCCATTCCTGCTATATATGCTAAGAATAAATCTTCTGGTTCAAAAGATGCTCTTCTTACCTTTGCATCAAAGTTCAATCCTCCTGGTGCTATACCGCCATTTTTAAGTACTTCGTACATTGATAATGTTGTATCGTATACATTTGTAGGAAATTGATCTGTATCCCATCCAAGATGTGGATCTCCCTGGTTTGCATCTAAGCTTCCAAGTGCATTATTATTTCTTGCTAGGCATATTTCATGCTGGAAAGTATGTCCTGCTAAAGTAGCATGATTTGCTTCAATATTTATCTTGAAGTAATCTTCTAGCTTGTACTTTCTTAAAAATCCTAAAACAGTTGCTACATCAAAATCATACTGATGTTTTGTAGGCTCCTTTGGCTTTGGTTCTATAAGAAATTGTCCTTTAAATCCTATTTTCTTTGCATAATCTACTGCCATTTGTAGTATTCTAGCAAAGTTGTCCATTTCAAATCCCATGTCAGTATTTAGAAGTGTTTCATATCCTTCTCTTCCACCCCAAAATACATAGTTTTCTCCACCTAATTCATTTGTAACTTCTATTGCTTTTTTTAGCTGTGCTGCTGAATAAGCATAAACATTCGCATTACATGTAGTTCCAGCACCATGTACAAATCTTGGATTATTAAATAAGTTAGCCGTACCCCATAATAACTTTTTATTGTTCTTTTTCATTAAGTCCTTACACATTGCTACTATTTCATCTAAATTTTTATTTGTTTCTGCAAGGTCTTTTCCTTCAGGTGCTATATCTCTATCATGAAAGCAAAAATAATCTATATCTAGCTTGTTCATAAATTCAAATGCTGCTTCCATTCTTGCTTTAGCAAGCTCCATTTTATCGTTTACATTATCCCATGGCCTAACCATTGTTCCTGATCCAAACTGATCAGTTCCATTAGCAGTTAACGTATGCCAGTAAGACATTGAAAATCTTAAATGATCTCTCATCTTTTTTCCGCCAATTACTTCATCAGGATTATAATATTTAAACGAGTAAGGATTTTTCGAATCCGGTCCTTCATAATTTATTTTAGATACATTATTAAAGTACTCTTTCATCACAATCACTCCTTATTTTATTGTTGAATCTAGTATAACACCTTATCAAAACTTTTTCAAGTGACTTTATAAAGTTATTTTATTAACATACTTCCCTTATGTTTTATATATGTGCTATATTATTAGTCTTAAATACAGTAAAAAGGTAGCTTTATACTCAATAAAGCTACCTTTTTAAGGTCTAATATTACTAATTAAATTTTATATTATCTATTTTCTTATTAGGAAATTTTATCTTCATCCTATCTAAAAATGCAGTATTTTTGAAAATCTTTTTAAATACAAAATACCCCAAAACCATTACTATAAGTTCTCCTAATGCCTGAGTAAAAAATGTGTAGAAAAAAGGTACTTTATAAAGTACATGAAGTTCCTCTGCTATAATTGCACTTCCTAAAACAGGCCATATAACTGAAACAAGCATATTTTTCGTTTTCCACATTGCATAAGTTGCCAAAAGAGTAGCAAAGCTTCCAACAAACACATCCACTATACTAAAGCTATAAAAATTTGCAACGGCACATCCTACCGTCAGTGAAATTATATAAAATGGATCTATAAAAGCAAGGAAATTAAGCATTTCACTAACTCTAAGTCCTATTGGACCCCAATAAGAAAGCTGCCCTAGTGCAATAGTTGAAACTATGTATATTGCAGCTACTATAGCTATTTTTACTAATTTATTAGTTCTACTCATTCATTTTACCTCCAACTCCATCTAAATCCGCACCACATCTAGCATCTATATCGTCTAATATCTCCACTCTATCATAATAGTTAGTCTTAAGGGATTGGAACAAATGGCTATGATAAAACTCCTCTATGAGCTCATTGTCTCTCTTTACTTTTGTAGTATTTTCACAAAATATATTTATTGTAACTCTTTCAAAATATTTTAGTGCCAATTCTACATCTCTTTGTAATTCCTTAATATTTTGTCCAACCATACCAAAAAGTAAGTTAACCCAATCAAAATTCTTAAATTCAAATGCTTTTCTATCCCCTATTCCTTTATTTAATACATTTTCTCTGTAACTTATATCAAAGCTCTCTGCTCCTACTATAAACTTTAATTCTGTAGGTCTAAATTGTTCTCTAAATAGTTTTATATCATTTTCATATTTAACATGACTTTCCATAATCAACTGTCTTATATTTTTGTCCCTGCATAATTTAATAAGCTCAAATACAGTGGAAGTATCTAGTTCACTGGCACTTCCAGAGTTCATTATCTGAAGTACACCATATTTTCCCGTAACTTTTTCAAGTACTTTATGATTCAATTTATGATTTCTAAAAGCATTGTAATCCTCATCCAGATGGTAATCACAAAATATACAGTTTCCCCAAAAGCATCCGCTGCCCCTTAAAAGTACTACTTCCCTAGGCAGCCTTTTAGTAACCTGTCCATATCTTTTTAACTTTGGTAAACAATTCATTTAACTTGTCCTCCTTGAATTTGAAAACATGCATATAAGAAATGGAACTATCCTGGACGCGAAAAAAAGGCAGAGATATTTTCCACCTTTTAATTACAAAATAAACTATCTAAATAGCTAATCCCTAGTTTTATTTATAGACAGGATGGTTCCGAACTGTCTTATGCGATTTTTCTCAATTTATTATACGCTATAAAGTATTTAAAATCAAGGGGTCTGAGGGAATATATATTTTCTATTTTTTAACAAATAATAAGAGATGTTATTAAATGTTAGATTTTACGTTTGCAAAATATGTTTGCAAACAATACTTTAGATTATTATAATATATAACATATTTTCATATTACTTATTGGAGTTATTAATTTATATTGAATTTGTTGACAACTTTTGATATAATTCATATATCGTTTATTAATTAAATGTAAAAAATGTGCTACACAATTTAATGTATTAGCGGAAAGATAAGCCCGGAAAGTAATCTATTTCCGGGTTTCTGTATTTTTAACAAAATTTATAAGTAAAGGCAAGGTTAAAATTATGTTTATGTATGTATTTTCAGTTGTACTTATAATTGCAGCAAATATCTTTTATAACATATGTCAAAAAGCAACACCACAAAAAGCAAACCCATTTATAGCGTTGTTTGCCACCTATGCAATAGCATCAATAGTAACTTTAATTTTATTTCACTTTTCTAAAACAGATAAAGGATTTTTGGGATCAATTAAAGATTTAAATTGGACTAGCATAGTCCTCGCTTTTTGTATAGTAGGACTTGAATTTGGATATATCATGGCCTACAGATCTGGCTGGAGCATAAGTGTATGCCCTCTAGTAGCAAACAGCATTCTTGCAGTTCTGCTCATTCCCATTGGGATATTCATTTTTAAAGAGAATTTTGAATTAAATAAGCTATTTGGAATAATATTCTGTATTATAGGTTTAGTACTGATAAACAGAAATTAAAATGACAAATATTGGCCCGCGTGATATAATTAACCTACTACTTAGTCATTATAGTACTCACTTAGATTTTCTATATACTGAGATATATGGAGGTTAAAATAAGTGGTCTTTTTACAATTAGCTATTTTATCCCATTGCTTAGCAGATTTTATATTTCAAAGTAATAATATTGTACAATTAAGAAAAAGTTCTAATTTAAAGAAGTGTTTAAAAGGTAATATCATCCATGCCATAATCGTATTTAGTATATTATTTACCTTTCTAATTGTTGGATATAAATTTAAAACAACATTAGCTTATTCACTTCTAATAGGGCTTTTTCATTTTACTGTTGACTTAATTAAAAATTTACTTTCTCTAAAGATAAAATCTATCCATGATAGACCTATTTGTCATCAAAAAACATCTTTCCTTTATATTATTTTAAGTCCCCTATTCCGATGGATTAATTCCTTAATTTTTATTATAGATCAAATCCTACATGTAGCAGTTATCGCTTTTATTTGGGGACAAACTAGCATACAGAGTAGCGAAAACATTATCAACTGTGTCTACCTCAATAGAACTTCTACTATAGATATTCTAAGTTATTTAATTATATACCTGTATGTATGTTTTGGTGGAAGATTCTTTATAAATGTTGTTATATCTGAACTTTATCTTCAACCATATAAAAACAAAGCAATGAATCTTCAAATCATATCCCCCTTAAAAAAGACCTCCGACAGTGACTATATAGGAATATTTGAAAGATTTATTATAATCACTTTAGTTATCAATGGAGCATATCAGGCAATAGCATTTATATTCACAGCAAAGTCAATAGCAAGGTTCCGTGAATTAGAAGAAAAATTTTTTGCTCAATATTACCTAGTAGGTACTCTATTTAGTACGTCTCTTGGCATCTTAGGTGGAATTTTACTGAAATATATAATCAATAAATAGTTAAATATTTTTTCTCACCAATTTTACTTACAAATCATAAAATATCACAAAAGATAATTTGTGTAAATATCACTTGAAAACGTGTTTTGATTTTTAACTAAACATTGTATGTGTTTTGATTAAAACCTAAACGCGTATAATTTTATTTCACAAGATAACTATGTAACAAAAATAATGCAATGTAAGTATGGTTGCATTCTAGGAGTGATATATTGAACTATTTAACTATGATTTGTGATTTAAGGAAGTCAAGAAAGCTTGTAAATCGAGAAAAAGTTCAGTATCAGTTAATTGACATGTTAAAAGAAACTAATGAAATATTTCAATCAATAATAGTTGTTCCTTTTATTATTACTATAGGTGATGAATGGGAAGGGTTGTTAAATTACGATTGTAATTACATGAAAATCTTAGATTTTTTTCATAAGGAATTAAAATCAATTGACTTTTATTGTGGTATCGGCATAGGACCTGTTTCTATTAAGAATTTTCAATTAACTGTAAATCAATTAGATGGTCCATCATTTTACCTAGCTAGAGATGCTCTTATAGATGCCAAGAAGCAAAACCTGCCTATTGTAGTAAATGCATATTCATAATCTATTCCATTTTATTACTTATTAAATAGAAGTCAATAAATTTATTAATAGCTTTACCATTCCATGGTTTCGTTGAATAGTAAAATATTCAGCACTATTTAACTTTTGACTTATTCCTCCTATAGTCTCATTTAATTTATCTGCATTTTTTTCTATTATTTTTCTATAAGATTTATGCTTCATATATTCAATATATATTATCTTTTGCTTCCGTGTCAGCCTACTTTTTAGAATTTCATTATTTTCTATAACAACGTTTATTATATCATCTAAAGAAATTAATTCATTACAATCTACTACATCCACTGCAACTTCTTCATTAAATGGAATGTTCCCTTTTGTTTTAAGAAAATGATTTTGTACTGATACGTAACTCATTATAGATTTAAAAAAAACCTTATTCGTTTTACTATAAATATATTTTGTCCTTTTTTTAGACGATTGTTTGGCTATATTTATAGCCTCCCGGGCCATTATAAAGCATGAGCCATCCATCCTGCGGGTATCTTCATAAATATCTGTTTTCAGTTCACCTATTCCAATTCCTGAATAAAATTTTACATTATCTTGCCAAAGCAATCTTTGAAAATCATGAATAATATCGTAGCAGTTTTCAGGCTTACTTGTAATAAGCTGCCACTCGTCCCCAAGGGTAAAATTTATTTGAGAAACTAAGCTATCATAGTACTTTTGATGTATCACGCCAAAATACTTTTTTAACTTTTGCTGCAACATCTCACGATTTGGTATATTTCTAGAATCAACAATATCCATTGTTACTACACCATACAACTTCAACTTAGTTTTCTCCCTTCAACCTAAAAACAATTTTAACCATATTATACCACATAAATTCTCCAAATAGTAGAAAATAAAAAAACTATATAGAGTTTATAAACGAAAAATCAACTTATACTCCGGATATTTTCTACAACCTTCAGCTCGATTAAATACTTTGATAAGGCTAAGGAAAAAATTTAAAAAATACTGAGAACTTTTGAAAACTCGTACCTCAAACAATTCAAAAGTTCTAAATTTTTAAAAGATTTTTTTCTAAGCCTTATATACAAAATATTTAAAAGAGCTTCATTATTGTAAAAATATGCCTGCGTATAAGTTGATTTTTTAGTTAGAATGTTCATATATAGATCGTAAAGTTTAATTGTGAAGTAACTATCTATACGAGCTATACGAGGGTTTCTGCTTGAAATTTGAACTTATGCATAAAATATACTGACAAAATTGAAATCACATTTAAAAACTTTTCCATAAGTCTTAGTGAGGTATTTTAGAAAATCTTAGGGGCTTATATATGTCTGAGGTACGAGTTTATATAAGCTCCTTTAGATTTTTAAAATACTGAACTTTAGACTTATTAAAAGTTTTTAGTGTGATGAAATTTGTCAGTATATGGCTAGCATAAGTCAACTTTCAAACTAGAAACTCTATTATTATCCTGTTATAATCTTGTGGATCAGAACTGGTTTTTCTGCATGAGCACTGATAGTGATATTCTCGTAAATCTTAGCTTTTACATCTTCTACATCTTCACGGTCTGAATAAATAGTCATAAGTGATTCACCTTTTTCTACCTTATCTCCAACTTTTTTATTAAGAACTATTCCTACAGCTAAATCAATTTTATCTTCTTTTGTAGCTCTTCCCGCACCTAAAAGCATTGCTGCTATACCAATTTGGTCAGCTACCATATTTGAAACATATCCTCCTTCCTTTGCAGGAACAGGTATTTTATATTTTGCTTGAGGTAATTTTTCAGGATTGTCCACAACTGATGGATCTCCACCTTGATTTTTAAGGAATTCCTTGAATTTTTCTAGTGCTTTACCACTCTTTATTGCTTCGAGTAATTTCTCTCTTGCTTCTTCTAACGTCTTTGCCTTTTTACCAAGTACAACCATCTGGCTTCCAAGAGTTAAAACAAGCTCTGTTAAATCTTCTGGTCCTTCTCCTTTTAATGTATCAATAGCTTCTTTTACTTCAAGAGCATTTCCAATTGCAAATCCCAAAGGTTGAGACATATCAGAAATTATTGCCATAGTCTTTCTACCTACATTATTGCCTATTTTAACCATAGCATGTGCAAGTTTTTCTGAATCTTCTTCCGTCTTCATGAAAGCTCCTGCACCAGTTTTAACATCAAGTACTATTGCATCTGCTCCTGCTGCAATCTTCTTGCTCATTATTGAACTTGCAATTAGTGGAATTGAATTTACAGTTCCAGTTACATCACGAAGAGCATATAACTTTTTATCTGCTGGAGTTAAATTACCAGTTTGGCCCATAACTGCAACTTTACTGTTGTTAACAAAATCAATAAATTGTTCTTTTGTAAGTTCAACATGGAATCCTTTTACTGATTCAAGTTTATCAATAGTTCCACCTGTATGTCCAAGTCCACGTCCTGACATCTTTGCAACAGGTACGCCTAGAGATGCAACCATAGGTGCAAGAACAAGTGTTGTTGTATCTCCTACTCCACCTGTTGAATGTTTATCAACTTTTACACCCTCAATTGCTGAAAGATCAATAGTTTCTCCAGAATGAACCATTGCCATAGTAAGATCTGCTCTCTCACGATCAGTCATATCCTGAAAGTAAATTGCCATTGCAAGTGCACTTGCCTGGTAATCAGGAATTGAGCCTTTAGTATAACCTTCTATAAAAAATTTAATCTCTTCTGTAGTTAATTCTCCTCCTTCACGTTTCTTTTCAATTATGTCTACCATTCTCATTTTTACATACCACCTTTATATTAATTTTTGTAAAAAGCTTTCGCCATATTTAGGCATCTTAACTTTAAAGTTATCTGTAATTGTTGCACCTATATCTGAAAAAGTTCTACGTATTCCTAGATCTTTACCTTCTTCAAATCTCTTTGAATAAACAAGTAAAGGTACAAATTCCCGAGTATGATCTGTTCCAGTATATGTTGGATCATTACCATGATCTGCTGTAACTATAAGTAAATCATCTTCCCTTAACTTTTCAAATACTTCAGTGAGTCTTTTATCAAATGCTTCTATAGCATCTCCATATCCTATTGGATTACGTCTATGTCCATAAACTGCATCAAAATCAACTAAATTAGTAAAGCTGAGGCCATGAAAATCTTCATCAAGTACAGAAATAAACTTATCCATACCATCCATGTTTGATTTAGTTCTAATTGCTTTTGTGACTCCTTCACCATCAAATATATCTCGAATTTTTCCAATAGCAATTGAATCCAAACCTGCATTCTTTATATAATCCATTACTGTTTCACCAAAAGGTTTTAATGCATAATCATGTCTATTTGAAGTTCTCTTAAATGTATCCGCTGTTTTTCCAACATACGGTCTAGCAATTATTCTTCCTAATTTATATGGTTCATCTAGTGTTATATCACGGCAATATTGACATATTTTATATAACTCATCCAGTGGTATAACTTCTTCATGTGCTGCAATTTGAAGTACAGAATCTGCAGATGTATATACTATAAGCTCTCCGGTCTTAAGCTGTCTTTCTCCAAGTTCTTTTATAATTTCCGTTCCACTAGCTGGCTTATTTGCTATAACTTTTCTTCCAGAGAAATCCTCAATCTTCTTAATTAATTCATCTGGAAAACCATTAGGGAAAACTCTAAATGGCTTATCAATATACAGCCCCATCATTTCCCAATGCCCTGTCATAGTATCTTTTCCACGTGAAGATTCCTGCATTTTTGTAAAATAAGCTTTTGGATGATTAACCTTTTTTACTCCCTTGATTTCATATATATTAGATAATCCCATAGCTTCCATGTTAGGTATATTTAATCCGTTCTTTTTTTCCGCAATGTGCGCTAATGTATTAACGCCAACATCACCAAATTTTTCTGAATCTGGTGCCTCGCCAATGCCAACAGAGTCCATAACTATTACATGTATTCTCTTAAATTCATTCATCAAAATCACTCCTTACATATATATTATACTAGGCGTTTGCGAAACGCTGTAACCCGCATAAATGCGGGATATTTTTTGTCGTAAAATAAAATAACTCCTCACTGATTTATGGTAAAATTGAATTGTAAAGAAACAAAATCACCATATACCTCAGAA